>JADYZQ010000094.1 GCA_020853015.1 Deltaproteobacteria bacterium | reverse complement strand
TTCATGCGGTCCTTCCAATCCCAATCCTCATCGATCAAGGAGGGCAGGAAGGTGTAGAAGTCGCCGATGCCGTTCCAGATGTCGTCGCTCAGCTCGACCTCGTTCTCCATCGCCGCGTAGGCCTTGAGGCGCCCGTCGATCTCGGCGCGCAGCGCCTCGTGGTCGATGCGATCCTGGATGCGGCGAAAGGACGCCGCGCGCTCGCCGCCGCCTTGCAACCAGGGATCGTCGGATATCTGTTTCAGCTCGGCGACCACGGCCTCGAGGCGCGCGGCCGGGGCACCTTGGGCCTTCAGCAGCGCCAATTCCCTTTCCAGCAGGCCCCGCGTATGGGCCTCTTCCCAGCCCGCCGCGACAGCGTGGAGCTCTCGGAAACCGCGGAGGATCGTGTCTCCGTCTTGTTGTCCTTCCAGACTGGCCACCCGGGAACGAAGCCCCGCCAGCTCCTTTTGGAAGGCCTCCAGTCGTCCTTGGGCCTCGGTTTCGCGGGGCGTACGAACGCGCCGCCAAACTTCGTGGATCTCTATCTCCACGGGCCTTCCTTCGCGGTAGGCCTGGTAGGCCTGAAGACCCACGGTCAGGAGATCGGCAAATCCGCGCTTCCAAGCCTGACCGACCTCGCCGCGGACAACGGCCTCTTTCGCGTCGAGCTCTCGGGCCCGCTGCACCTCGGCCTCGAGGAATTTTCGATAGGTCTCGCCGCGACTGAGGATGAAATTGGGAAACTCCTCGACCGCCTTCGCGCTGAGGGCGACCGGGCCCGGCGACTCGGGGAGGGCCTCGAACCACCCCTGCCCCGGATCCCCCTCGACCCAACCGAATTCGTCGAGGCGGCGGAACAGTGCCTCGTTGTATTGAAAGTCTTTGAGCGTCGCGAGGGCTTCGTCCAGCTCCCGGCGCAGGCGATAGCCCTCGTTGTTCTCCATCTGGTCCTTACGCTCGTCCTCGACGATTTTTTCGAAGAAGCGCGCGGCCTCGGGGCCGGCGTAGAGGCGCTCACGCTTGGCGACGAAGGCCTCGAGGGCGGCGAGATCATCGACGGGATCCCGGTCCTCGGTGAAGCCGGTGACCTTCAGGTTGAAATAGTCGGCGTAGGCCTCAAGGCCCAAGCTCTCCCGCTCTTCCTCGAATTTCACGGTGGCGCGGAGGTCCGCCAGCATCTCGCGCGCGTAGGCGGCCAAGGCGGGATCTGGCCCTTCGATGGAGGTAAACCAAAAGGTCTGCCCCTCGAGACGGCGCAAGGTCTTGAGGACCTGCGACTCGTGAACCGCCTTCGCGCTGGGCTGCCACTCGTTTTGGTCCTTGGCCTTGGGATCCACCTCGGCGGCGAAGACGAAGGAGCTGCCCTCGGGGTAGAGGCCGACGAAGGTGTCGAAGACCGCCTGTTTCCGCTTCTCCAGCTCGACGTAGCGCTTCAGCAGGCCGACGACCTTCATTCCCTCTTCCCAATCCGCGGGGTCCTCGTGGAAAAAGCCGGAAGCCAGCTTGACTTGGGCGCGCAGCTGCCAGGGCGCCGCGTTGAAACGAGCGATCGGTAGCGTCTCCAACTCTTGAAGGGTCTTGAGGCCCTGCTCGGCGCGGGCCAGGCGCCGGAGGAGCGCAGGGAGCTCGCGCGGCTTCGCCGCGCGAATCCGACCCCGCAACGCCTCGAACTCTTGGGCGAAGCGCTCCGGAACGCCCTCCTTCGCCGCCCGGATCTCCGCGCGCAGGGCCTCGATCCGAGCCTCGATCGCCGGGTCCCGGTCGGCGCCTGCCTTGAGGCGCACCACGTTCGGCGTGCCGTCGAAGGCCTTCTCGTCCGCCAGGCTGCCCAGCCCGCCACGATACGTCAGGACGAAGCGGTTGTAATGCGGTTGAAGCAGGTCCTTGCGGCGGTGCAGGGCGTAGACGTTCATCGTGTCGGCCTCGCGCAGCAGCGCCTCGGCCTCGAGGAAGTCTCCGGCGGCCATCTTTCGGCGAGCCGCCTCGATCCAGGGCTCGGGACCGGATTGGATTCGGGAGAAGGCCTCCTCATAGCCCGGCTTGACGAAGCAGACGCGCTGGTTGGCGGGCATCTTGGGGTCGCGGTCGCGAAGGTAGATCTGAAGCGCCGTGTGCAGCTCGCCGGCCTGCTCGGCCCAGAGGCCGACTTTCAAGTCCCATTCCAGCTGGGCCTGCGGATCGGCGAAGGCCTGGGCGCGGCGCTCCAGGCCTATCGCCAGGGCCTTGGCGAAGTCCCTTTGCCCGGCATAGCGGGCGGAGAGTTTTTCCAGCAGGGTGCCGTCGCGGGAGCCCGCTTGGTAAGCCCGCTGCAACGCGAGCCCCTCGGTCTCGGGCTTGGCGGCCCCGAACGCGCCGCGCGGCCGCGAGGTCTTCGCGGGACGCCGCGAAGTCCCCGGGGCGTAGACGCCGCGGGCGCTTCGAGCCTGGACAGATGGCAAGCGGCGGTGGCCGCTTTCATGGAAAGCGGCGGAACTAAAGCCCCCTCGCGTCGCAGGTTGAGCCGCGACCGATGCCCTCTCCGCATCGAGAAACCAAGTCCAGGGGACGAGGTTCAGATTTCCCGACAAGGTCCTCATTTACGCCGCCACCTGAACCTGAAGCTGGGTCTGAAAATGCTCGCCGAGGCGCTTGAGTTTCATGGCCCGGCTGAAGTGCTCGCGCGAAGCCTGATCGTCGTCGCCCAGCTGGGCCTCTTGGGCGCGCTTCTCCTCGGCCTGCGCCTGGTGAAGGGCCTTCTTGCTCGCCTGGAGGAAGAGCGTCAGCTCGTACTGCTTCACCTGAACTTGGAGCTCGAGGCGGCGCAGCTCGTCGCTGTGGACCGCTTCGATCTTGGCTTGGACCTGAGGGAGCTTTT
>JADYZQ010000093.1 GCA_020853015.1 Deltaproteobacteria bacterium | reverse complement strand
GCGAGGCCTTTCGCAAGATCGCCGCCAACGTCGCCGACCGCGTGGGGCCGAAGGCCTTCGAGGGCGTCACCGTGCAGCCGATGGTGGAGACGCGGGGCTACGAGCTCATCCTGGGCTCGAGCTGCGACCCGCAGTTCGGCCCGGTCATGCTGTTCGGTTCCGGCGGGACCCTCGTGGAGGTCTATCGCGACCGGGCCCTGGCGCTGCCGCCGCTGACCACGACGCTGGCCCGCTCGCTGATGTCGCAGACCCGCATCTACCGGGCCCTGCTGGGGGTCCGGGGCAGACCGCCCGTCGACATGAAGGCCTTGGAGGGGCTCTTGGTCGATTTCAGCCGCTTGATCCTCGAGCAGCCCTGGATCCGCGAGCTCGACATCAACCCGCTCCTCGTGTCGGAGACCGGGATGTTGGCCCTCGACGCCCGGGTGCTGCTGCACGAACCGAAGCAAAAGTCCTCGGAGCTGCCGCGCGCCGCGATCCGGCCCTACCCGCTTCAGTATCGCTGGGAGTTTCGAACCCGAGACGGGACCACGGTCCGCCTGCGCCCCATCCGGCCGGAGGACGAACCGCGGGTCGCCGCCTTCGAAAGGGGGCTTTCGCCCGAGAGCGTCTTCTCGCGTTACTTCAGCACGCCCAACCTGCACGAGCGCACCCGCCACGACCGCCTGGCCCAGCTCTGCTTCATCGATTACGCGCGGCAGATGGTCCTAGTGGCGGAGACGGAGGATGCGGCGGGAAACAACGCCGTCGTGGGCCTGGGCCATTTGATCCGCATGCGCGGCGCCCCCGGTTCGGAGTTCGCCCTCTTGTTGGCCGACGCCTTCCAGCGGCGCGGGCTCGGCACCGCGACGCTGCAGCGCCTGATCGACGTCGCCCGGGCGGAAGGCTGGGGACCGGTGACGGCGGTGATGCTGCCGGAGAACCGCGCCATGCAGGAGATTTGCCAAAGGCTGGGCTTCCAGCTGGCCTATTCGGCCAAGGACGGGTTCTATCAGGCGCGACTCGCCCTGGATTCCTGAAAAAAAACTGATTTCCGTCATGGGCGCCGTGCGCCGATTCGTCCATGCTGAAGGGAAACCGATCCCGGAAAGGAGCCCCATGCCCACCAAGAAAAAAACCAAGCTCGCCCCGAAAAAATTGGGAGACGACCGCAACGAGATCGCCGTCAAGCCCCGCAAGCTCAAGGGCAACTTCAAGGAGTCGCGCGACGTCCGCGAGGACCGCGGGACCCGCCAGACCAAGCTGGGACGGCGGCGATAACATCGACCGCCCTTTTCGTCTTCGCATTTTCGTCGCCTTAACGACGAGCCGGTTTCCCAATATCTTTGCAGGAAAATGCCGCCGCTCTCTCCTGCGGCGCCATCATAATTTCCTTGAGGCCCAGGACGATACGGGTAAAAATCGCCCCCATTCTCCAAAAGGTATCGTGGATGCAAAGAAGAAAAGCCATATGGGCTCTCAATCCATTTCAAGTTCACCCTGCAGTATTTAAGAGCACTCTCGATCTCTTAAAATTTCTCTCGGCCAGGGCCGGATGGGAATTGACACCGGTATTTTCCATGACGCCCATTCCAGCAAAGAAGGATCTGGCTCAAAAGGCGAAAAAGAAACTCAAAGCCCTTTTTGCGAACGTCGACATCCCCCATCTCCTTCACCCACTGGTCCTGCAATCTCAAGGGCCCCAACAATCGCAAGGCGCGGATATCTTGGTCGCATATGCGGCCCGGAAAAAAGCGAAATTCATTGCAGTCGGGACCCAGGGAGGGATTCATTTCACCCGCTGGGTTTTGGGAAGTTTCGCCGAAGCCCTGCTATATCGATCCAAGATCCCGCTGATATTGGTGAAAAAAACATCCGCAATCCCTTTCCCACGCACAAAAGTTCTCTTTGCCACCGACCTAGTCCCCAACTCCCTGCGTGCCTTTCGGAACTATTGCCGATTCGTCTCTCCGCTGAACGCCACCCTGATTATTTTTCACGTGATCCCCGACTATTTTCAGTGGAGCCTTCCTGAACCCGATCCTTTTTCCGTCGGGTTTTCTCGTCAAAAAAACAGTGTATCCCAAAAAGAATACCTCCACAGGATACGATCATGGTGCAAAAAACGAGCCCTGCCATATCTGGAAATCGCAGCAAAATGGAAAATCCGCGCCAGTTTTCAAATGGCGTTCGCCGAAACCTCCGTTTCTAGGGTTATTTTGAATTTCGCGAAGCAACATAAAATCAGAATGATAGCCCTGGCGGGAAAAAGCGGACGACCTTCTTCCATATTGCTGGGAAGCACATCCCGATACGTGGCCAAGATGGCTACGTGCCCAATTTGGATTTACCGACCCGAATAAGCGCCGCCCCAAGGATGTTCCGATTTTCATGACCATTCCTTCGTCAAATACAAAGAGGGGACTTCCATGAGTTGGGAAATCGTGGCGTGGTTCCTCGCGGGTCTCGCCTTTCTTATCGTGGGAGCGGACCTGGTGGTCCGGCAGACAACGCAATTGGCCGTGTCATTGGGGGTCAGGCCATTGGTGCTGGGGCTCACCGTCGTCGCCATCGGCACCAGCTTTCCGGAACTAGCCGTGGGGATCACCGCCAGCATACAAGGCAGCGGATCGCTCGCTGTCGGCAACATCGCCGGCACTAACGTATTCAATATCTTATTCATCCTGGGCTTGAGCGCTCTGGTGAAGCCCTTGCCGCTCCAATCGCGGATTCTCAAATTCGAGCTGCCGATGATCGTCGTCACCGCGGTCTTGATGACCGTCATGGCCTGGGACGGAACCCTGACGCGCGTCGACGGCGGCATCCTGTTCGGCGCCGCTATACTCTATACTGCGGTGCTCATCCGCATCAGCCGAAGCGAATCCAGGGCGGTGAAAGAGGAGTTCAAGGAAATGTACGGCGGCGCCCCCGGAAAAATGGGACGGCGAGCCATGATTCGGAACCGGGGCTTGAATTTCGTTCTATTGGTGTTCGGCATGGGATTTCTCGTGCTAGGCGCCGACTTTTTAGTCACCGGCGCTATCGATATGGCCCGCGCCTTGGGCGTGACGGAAGCCATGATCGGGCTGACCATAGTCGCCATCGGCACCTCCGCGCCTGAAATAGCCACCACCCTTGTCGCGACCTTCAAGGACGATCGGGATGTAGCCGTCGGCAATCTTCTAGGCAGCAGCATCTACAACATCTTGGTGATCTTGGCCCTCACCTGCCTGATCGCACCAAAGGGGTTGCCGGTGAATATCGAGTTGGTATACTTCGATGTCCCGCTCATGGCCGGAGTGGCCGTCGCCTGCATTCCCGTATTTGCAACCGGAAGACGAATCTCCAGGATCGAAGGCGGCTTGTTCGTCACCATATATTTGACCTATCTGCTTTTCGTAATTTTTTTTCATAAGTAATCCGGAAAAACGAGCCCGCATGGGTTTTCCCCGAAAGGTGCGTCGGGCGTCGCGGATCATTTCTCTTCGGAAGCGGCGGCGGATCTTGTAAGCTTCTCGGGAAACATCGCTTTTACCCACAGGCCCACCAATGTGGATTCCAACTCCGATTTTCTCTTCTCCGTCAATTCGTGAAGGCGGCGCTCGGCGATCCGGTCCGTCTCGCGCCAAGGCGCTTCCAAAGCGCGGCGTATCCCCCCTTCCACCGGAAGGGAATCGATGACCTGCGCGGCCCACGGATCGTGCCGGGCCCAGATGGTCAGGGCCCGCAGGGCCTCGGGATGGCCGTTTTCCGCGGCCAACAGCAGTCCGGAAAACCAATGCCCGGCATTTTTTCGCACGGGCAGGGATAGCTCCAACTGATAGGGCGAGGCCGCCTCGAGGTAGTAGGCGTAGGCCAAGCCCGCGGGGACAAAGCCCCCAAGAGGCGCAAGGCGGTCCGGCCCATCGTGGCGATACGCGGAATCCTCCCGCTCCGGAATATTTCGGCGCGCCTGAAGGTTTTCCAAACTTATTGCATCCCAACTTCTCAGCCACTTAGCTCGGTCCAACCTCAGGAATCCTTGGGTCACCTCGATCGAATCGGTGGGGAGGTATGGCAAAAGGCGCAGCAGCATGGGGAATAAGTCTCTTCTCACCTGCGCCTCCATGGCCGCCTTTTCTTGGCGAGGCACCCCGTATTCGGAGACGACGCGGGGATCGTCTAAGACTTTCCAAAAGGCCTTCGTGCCGGCCTCGGCCAATTCGGTGGATCCAGACAATTCGACCGCGTCGACGAAGATGCGCGCCGTTTCCAGGCGCAGGGCGTGGGGGTAGCCGCCCGGGCGCCGCAAAGGCCGGACGGAATCCGCCATCGCCTGTTTGGAGACCGTCGGGTCGAGAAAGACGTCAAGCACCTGGCGGACGGAGTCAAGATAGGCGAAATCTCCGAAAGTGAAAGTTTGGTCCCATTCGGCCTCGCGCAGCGCTTGCATGCGTCGGAAGGGATGGACATCCTTATCGGTGAAGTCGTTATATTCCGTGTCGCCGTGCCGAAATTCGAGTAATTTTTCCCGCAACCGCTTTTCCGCCTCGGAGGGGCGAAACACCTCGCCTCCGATCCGCACCTCCTCGAGAAAATCCATATTGGGGTGGGTAAAGGCGAGTTTCCTGATGGATTGTACCCAACGCGACTCAAGATCCCATTCCGAGAGATCCAGCGTCCGGATGGCGGCGATCGCCTCCGAGGAAAACAACTCCCCGAACCAAGACACCGTCGCGTATTGGCCCTGCTTGACGATTTTAGGGGAAGGAAGGACCTGAAATTTTGAAAAATAGGGGAAGGTTTCCTTCCAATGGGAGATGTCTCCGCGACCCACGGCTTTCCCCAGCCCGATCCAGAAGGATCCCTCCAGGTCCCGTAAAAGAAAAACGCCAGGGTCGGCGATCAACCTGACATCCATAAATTCCAGCTCGGAATATTCCGCTTGGAACCCGCTCGGCGCAGCCTTCTCGGCTACCCCCCTGCCTTCGCCCATCGCCGACATCGTGCCGTAATGAAGGGTCTGCCCTGAGCCTGAAAATCCCCTCACGACCTGGACGACCCTTTGCCAAAGGTTTGGATCGGACCCCTTCGTGTCCGCCGCATAAACTTTGAAAGGCTCCGCATGCTCCGACCCGAGGCCTTGCGATGGCAACTCCGATTCGAAACCGCTTTTATCGCCTATGGTATGGAATGGCTCCGCGCCGGAGGCCAAGGGCATGGCCAGGGAGTTCGGCTCCTCATACTTCGCATCGTTGGCCGCCCGCTCGCTTGGATCCGCAGCCCGGCCGATTCTCGGAAGCGGCGTTTGATAAGCGCCGTCGTTGGCCGCCTTGGCCCGCTGGATGTCGCCCCAGGCCGCCAAGCGTTCCGAGCGATATTCCAGCTCCCGCTCCATCCCGCGGTATCGTTCGCCTGCCAGCTGATTCAGCAGCCGACCCGAGGCCTTCAATTGGAAAAACATCGCCAGCCCATCGGCCCACTCCTGTCCCCCTTCCTGCCAGGGTCTTAAGCCGGTTTTGGCTTCGAACTTGTGGCCCAACAGGATCCCGCCGTAGAGGCCGACGTCTCCCGCAAACCTCTCCAATCGGGGATGACCCCACCCTCGGCTCAATTCCCTCGACAGGCCTCCCACGCCCTTCATCGCGCCTAGGACGAGATAGCTCGACAAGAGCTCTTCTTTTATTCCGGGCCCTAATAACTCCTCGCCCCGGCCCCAACGCCCCACCGCCGTGAATACCGGCGCCTCCAGGGCATAGCCCGCCATGCCGCCGGCTAGTTTCATTCCCAGGCCTCGGCCTAAATATCCCGAGCCGCCGACCAACCGGCTCATCGTCGCCAGCTTCGTCGCCTTGTAGACGCCCCCGCCGATTCCCATCGCCAACAGCATCGCGGGGTCGCTCGCATCCCTGGCAAAGCCTCGCAGCAGGTGCTCGGCGCGCTGCCCGAAGGCCCCCTGGCCTTCCAATAGAGCCAACCGCTCCCGGGCCTTCTCTCGCGCCGCCCCGTTTCCATGTTCCGAAAGCCAAACGTAGACCTCGGAGGCGAAGGCGAGGTTGCCGCGCAGTTCTTCCCGGGTTGCGGCGTTCCATAGCCGTTGGCTACGCAGTTCGGGATCGCTTTCTCTTTGTATTTGGGACCACTCGGATGACAGGGCCTTGTCGCAGATCTTGGGCAATATGGCCTGATCCAAGCGCTCTGAGCGAAGTGGGGCCTGCGCCCGTGACGCAGTTTCGCTTCGAGATACCGACGCAATGAGTTTCATAGCCTGCCCTGTCGAGAGGCTATTATCGCTCAAGCCCGCCATCTGTTGCAGAAGTACCATTTATAAGACCGAGTGACGACTTCGGATGGCATTTCTGCAAACAATAGCCTCGCTTGAACTCTTATCGCATTGTTCTTTCGAGAAAAATGGACTTTCGCTACTCCTTTCCGCCGTCCCAGCATCCCGGTTATTTTCGTCGGTCCGTTATTTCTGATTTACTCTGATTCGACTGCGACAGGCTATCCCATGGAGAATGCAAGCCTAACAGGAACTTCATAAAAAACCCGATCCCGGTGTTAGCCCCCCACTCCCGCGCCCTCTTGTCCATCAATTCATCGAGGCGGCGCCTGGAGACTCGTTCGACTTCATTTCGGGCCTTGGCTACGCCGTCGCGCAATCCGCTGTTGATGGGAAGGCGCTCGACATCCCGGGCAACCTTATCGTGATGTTTGGCCCATATGGCCACGGCGCGAACGACTTCTTCGGAGGGGGCGCCCATATCCGACAATATCCAAGCCGACCACTGCTTGCTGATGTCGGCCCGGAGGTCTCTGGACAATTCCAGCTGAAAGGGCGAGGCCGCCGCCAAATAACCGGCGTAAGCCAAACCCACCTGGATGCATGGGTGAATTTTCCGAGGTTCTGCAACGACGGCCTCGGGCCGCTCCCGATAGACCTCGTCCAGATTTTTCTCCGGGGCAACGGGCGGATCGGCGACCTGAAGGTTCGGATCGGCCTCGCCCCAAGCCCTAATCCAATCCGCTGTTGCCAACATCGAAAAACCGGCTGTCACTTCGATCGAGTCGGTAGGAAGGTAAGGCAAAAGCCGAAGCAAGAATGGGAATAGATCCTCCCGTATCATCCCCTCGTCCTTCGAGAAGGCCGTGGGCTTCATCAGGATCTCTCGAAGGTTTTTGACCCCCACTTCGGCAAGCTCTCCGGATCCGGACAATTCGACCGCTTCCACGAAGACCCTCGCGGCCTCCAGGCGAAGCGCGTGCGGGTAGCCCCCCGGCCTTTCCATGGGGAGCACGGAACCCCGCATCGCTTTTCTTGAAACGCGAGGATCGCGGATCATTTTCAACACCTCGGATACCTCTTGCACGTATGCCGGATCCCCTAATTTCACCAGGTGATATAATTGGGTAAAACGCAACCACTGGAGGCGTTGAGCGGGATGGGCGTCCTTATCCAGGTATAGCCCTTTACCGGGGCCGTTTTCGTATTCATCCGCAACCTCTTGCATTGCCGCATTTTTGGTTTGTTCCCACGCTTCGACGTCTCCCTTGGCGTGGAATGCCCTGCGACCGATGCGAATCTCCCTGAGTTGGACTAGATTGGGGTGCGCAAAGGCGAAGGTCCTGATAGCCGACTCCCAACTGGGTTCCAGGTTCCAGGCGGATAGGTCGATGACTTGCAGGGAAGACAGGGAGGGCTCGGCAAATGCTTCGGCGAACCAAGACATGACGGCGTATTGGCCACGCTTGATTAATTCGGGCCTCGGTGAAAATTCTATAATTTGACAAAAAAGATAATGACTTAGTCTTTGTCCAAGAAGCGATATTTTGGCATCCGGAGTGACTGTGATTTTCCCTCTGCCGTTTTCCATCCCTTTGGGGACAAGCTGATCCAGAATTGGAACCTCCCTCATTGGGGAAGTAGCCCCATCTCCAGACCCCCCCCTCGCAAGGCAAGCGGCTGAGGGTCCGGCACTTCGCTCGATTTACCGAAAAGACGGCCTATTGAACGTCCCAACCTATGCCAAACTCCTTGCGAAGCATCTCCCGCCCCCATCGCCATGGTCCGCAAGCCGTGGAAGGCTGCATCCGACGCATCCG
>JADYZQ010000092.1 GCA_020853015.1 Deltaproteobacteria bacterium | reverse complement strand
TGCTGGCGATGGGCTACGGGCTGGGCAAGCTGGTCCCCGACCTCAACGGCATGACCTACGCCGAGTTCATCGCCCCGGCCATCCTGATCACGACCGTGATGAACGCATCGAGCTTCGAGACCACCTTCAGCTCCTACACCCGCATGGAGGTGCAAAAGACCTTCAACGCCATCGCCATGACGCCGGTCTCCATGGCGGACGTCGTCGTGGGGGAGATCCTCTGGGCGGCGACCAAGGCGACGATCACCAGCTCGGTGATCTTCCTCGTCCTCGCGGTCTTCGACCTCATCCCCTCGGCGTGGGTGGCCTTGATGCCCCTCGTCATGGGCTGCACGGGGCTGCTCTTCGCCAGCCTGGGCATGGTGATGACCTCGATCGCGCGCTCCTATGATTTTTTCACCTATTATTTCACCCTGGTCATCTCCCCGATGTTCTTGTTTTCGGGTACTTTTTTTCCGCTCGACAACCTGCCGGGCTGGGTGAAGACCCTGGCCTACTTCCTCCCCCTGACCTATCCCGTCCGGGTGGCGCGGCACCTCTTCGCGGGGAGCTTTGGGGCCTTCGACGCCCTGGCCTTGGCCGGGATGCTGGCGGTGGCCGCGATTTTGATGCTGATTTCGGTGAAGCGCCTGGTCAAGCGCCTGGTGGTCTGATAGCGGGAGACAAAGCATGTTTCAGCAACTGACGCAAAAATTCGGGGACGTGATCGACCGGCTCAAGGGCCGGCCCAAGCTCACCGACGCCAATATCGACGAGACCTTGAGGCAGATCCGGCTCAACCTCCTCGAGGCGGACGTCAACTTCAAGGTTGTCAAAGAATTCTGCGACCGGGTGAAAGAAAAGGCCCTCGGCGAGGAGGTCCACCGGAGCCTCACCCCCGACCGCCAATTCTTGAAGATCTTCCATGACGAGCTGGTGCGCCTGATGGGCGAGGCGAGCGAGCCCTCGCTGGCCTTCAAGCCGCCGGTGGTGATCATGATGGTCGGCCTGCAGGGCTCCGGCAAGACGACAACGGCCGCCAAGCTGGCGCGCTATTTCAAGCAGGAAAAGAAGCGCTTTCCCTACCTCGTGCCGGCCGACGTCTACCGCCCCGCCGCCATCGAGCAGCTGAAGACCCTGGCCGCTCGGATCGAAGTGCCGGTCCAAGACACCCATCCGAAGGACGACCCGGTCAAGATCTGCCGCAAGGCCGTCGACATCGCCCGCGAGCGCGGCTACGACACCGTGATCCTCGACACCGCCGGCCGCATGCAGATCGACAAAGAGCTGATGAAAGAGCTGGGCCGCATCAAGGACAAGGTCGAGATCCACCACAGTCTCCTGGTGGTCGACGCGATGGTCGGCCAAGAGGCCGTCAACGTCGCCAAGTCCTTCCACGAGCTTTTGCAGATCGGCGGCGTGATCCTCACCAAGATGGACGGCGACGCCCGCGGCGGCGCGGCGCTCTCCGTGCGCTACGTCACCGGCTGCCCGATCTACTTCGCCGGCATCGGCGAGAAAATCGAGGACCTCGAGCCCTTCTATCCCGACCGCGTCGCCTCCCGCATTCTCGGCATGGGCGACGTGATGAGCCTGATCGAGAAGGCGCAGAAGGAGTTCGACCAGGACGAGGCCAAGCAGATGGCCGAGAAGGTCCTGCGCTCCGAATTCAGCCTCGAGGATTTCCGCAAGCAGCTGGGACAGATGAAGAAGTTGGGGCCGCTCGAGAAAGTGATGGGGATGATTCCGGGGATGGGCAAGGTCACCGACCAGGTCGATCCCAAGGACATGGAACGCGAGCTCAAGCGCAAGGAGGCCATCATCAATTCGATGACGATGCGCGAGCGCCTCAACACCAAGATCCTCAACGGCTCCCGCCGCCTGCGCATCGCCAAGGGCAGCGGCACCCAGGTCTCCGAGGTGAATCGCCTGCTGAAAGAGTTCGAGCAGATGCAGAAGATGATGAAGCGCTTCGGAAAGTTCGGCCTCAAGGGCCTGCGCGGCCTCCTGCCTGGGGCCTGATCTGCATACAAAAAAGGCCCGCGGTTTCCCGCAGGCCCAAAATAATCGCCGCCACGAATTACTCGGAGCGGCGGCGTCTCATTGCTGCGACCGTTCCAACGGCCATTCCCGCCAAGAGCAACAGGGTCCAGGCTTGGGCGGAGCGCGAGGTGGATCCGGAGCCGGTCTGCAGCGAGCAGGAGAGACTGCCGCTGCCTTCAAGGAAGGTCACACCGGCGCCGGGTCCGGGCGCGGGCGGCGTGGGGCCTTCCTGTTCGTTGGGTTCGGGGTTGCAGCGGCAGGTGGTGGCACAGCCCAATCCGTTACAGGCCCGGTCCTCGTCGCCGTCGCATTCCTCATCCGTTTGCAGCAGGCCATCGCCGCAGGAGGCCGGGATGCAAGCGTTGGAGCAAGCATCGTTATTTTCCAGGTTGCCGTCGTCGCAGAGTTCTGCGCCGGCTTGGACGATCCCGTCGCCGCATCGTGCCTGGTTGCAGGCGTTGGTGCAGTCGTCGGAATCGACGCGGTTGCCGTCGTCGCAGGATTCCGCGCCCGCCTCGACGAAACCGTCGCCGCACGAGGCGGGGACGCAGGTGTTGAGGCAGGTGTCGCCATTGTCTAGGTTGCCGTCGTCGCAGGCTTCGCCCGTGTCCGTCACGCCGTCGCCGCAGCGGGCGTTGAGGCAGTTGACGCGACAGGCATCGGGGGCGAGGTCGCTGTTAGCTTGGCCGTCGTCGCATTCCTCGACCCCGGCTTGAATCGTGCCGTCGCCGCAGGTGGCCGAGACACAGGTGTCCAGGCAGGCGTCGCCGTTGTCGGCGTTGCCGTCGTCGCAGGCCTCGACACCTTGCCAAACGACGCCGTCACCGCAGCGGGCGTCCAGGCAGGAGGGCAGGCAAGCGTCCGTGTCGACGTTGTTTCCGTCGTCGCATTGCTCGACGCCGAGGTTGACGAAGCTGTCGCCGCAGGCGTTGGCTTGGCAGGAATTCAAGCAGCCGTCCTCGTTAAACGCATTGCCGTCGTCGCAGGCCTCTCCCGTATCTGCCACGCCGTCGCCGCATGCAGGATTCAAGCAATTGCTGCGACAGGCGTCGGGAAGCGCGTCGTTGTTGGCTTGGCCGTTGTCGCATTGCTCGACACCGGCTTGGACGGCGCCGTCGCCGCAGGAGGCCGGCGCACAAGTGTCGAGGCAGGCGTCCGTATTGTCAGCGTTACCGTCGTCGCAGCTTTCCACGCCGGCCTGTAGGAAGCCGTCGCCGCAAGAGGCCGGGACGCAGCCCACGAGGCAATCGTCGGTATTGTCCAGGTTCCCGTCGTCGCATACTTCGACGCCGACGTGGACGAAGCCGTCGCCGCAGAAGGGGGCGACGCAGGAATTTAGGCAGTCGTCGGTATTATCGGCATTACCATCGTCGCACTCCTCGATCCCGGTTTGGGTCACGCCGTCGCCGCAGGAGGCGATCAGGCACTTGTTCAGGCAATCGTCGGTATTGTCCAGGTTCCCGTCGTCGCACTGCTCGACCCCGGTTTGGACGACGCCATCGCCGCAACCGGCCGCCGAGCAGTCGTTCCGGCAAGCGTCGGTTTCATCGAGATTTCCGTCGTCGCAGGCCTCGACCCAGGCTTGCACGATGCCGTCACCGCAAGCCGCGAAGGTGCAGGAAGTGAGGCAGGCGTCGTTGTTGTCGGTGTTTCCGTCGTCGCATTCCTCGACGCCGCTTTGTACGATTCCGTCGCCGCAGGAGGCCGGGGTGCAGGAGTTGAGGCAGGCGTCATTGTTGTTGGAGTTTCCGTCGTCGCAGGTCTCGACGCCAGCGCGCACGAAGCCGTCGCCGCAAGAGGCCGCGATGCAGGTGCTAAGACATGCGTCCGTGTTGCTGGTATTCGCATCGTCGCACTCTTCGGCGGCGCTTTGCACAACGCCGTCCCCGCAGGAGGCCACGGTGCAGGCATTGGTGCAGGAGTCGTCGTCGATCCGGTTTCCGTCGTCGCAGGCCTCGACGCCGACCCTCAGGACGCCGTCGCCGCACGTAGCTGCCGTACAATTGCTCAAGCAGGTATCGCTAGGATCGGCGTTGCCGTCGTCGCACTCTTCGGTCCCCGTTAGAGTAAAGCCGTCGCCGCAGGTGGCATCAGCGCAAGAGTTAAGGCAGGCGTCATTGTTTGACGTATTCCCGTCGTCGCACCCTTCGAAGGGATCGACGTCGCCGTCGCCGCAAAATTCCAGTTGGCAATTTTGGTCGCAGCCGTCTCCGTCCTGGTTGTTGCCGTCGTCGCATTCCTCGCCTGCCTGGGGGGCGCCGTTGCCGCAGCCGTTGCATTTGCCCAGCAGGTCGTCGCCGTCCGCGACGTGATTGCCGTGGCCTTCGATGATGGCTTGGTTGCTGGTGCAGATCTCGCCCGCATTGTTGTTGAAATTATGACAGAAGCATTGGCGGGTGGCCGCCGCGGCCTCCGGCAGGGCCCCGGCGAGGGCCCCCGTGCCCAATAGGGCGAAGAGTAAAACAGTTACACGTGTACAGATTCGACACCAAGTCGGAGCGACCTTGGCCATTAGACACCTTCCTTACCCGGTGGGGGTGCTTGATGGAGTGAAATTCGATTGTTGCGGAGAAAATATCGGAAAGGCCCGTTCCGCTTAGGACTTTTCCCTACCCGAGAATATTGACGCGCCGAGTTATATAAGGATGGACAAAAAGTCAATGGCCTTGTTAAATAAATCCAAGATTTCGGAATTAGCTTGAAATCCCCCCCAAAGGGGGTTAATCCAGCCGCCGCTTTTTACAGAGGAAATTTATGTCCGTTAAAATCCGCATGGCCCGCCATGGCACCAAAAAGAAGCCTTTCTATCGCATCGTCGTCGCCGACTCCGAGGCGCCCCGCAACGGCGCCTTTCTCGAGATCGTCGGGACCTTCGATCCCCGGGCCAAGACCAATCAGGTCGTGCTCAAGACCGACCGCATCCTCCACTGGATCGGCAAGGGCGCCCAGCCCTCCCAGACCGTCGGGCAGTTGATCAAGAAGAACAAGGTGGCGTAAAACCGCCCCGTCATGCCGCAACCAAGCAAGTTCGTCCGCCTCGGCAAGATCCTTCAAGAGTGGGGGATCAAGGGCCAGGTGCGATTTCTCTCTTTCAATCCCGAGAGCGACCTTTATCCCCAATTGAGTTATTTTGTCCCCGAGGCGGACGAGTCGGGTCGCTTGGAGATCGAGTCGATTCGGCGCCATGGCCGTTATTGGCTGCTCAAACTGAAGGATTATGAAAATCCCGAAACAGCCCGGAAATTAAGGGGGACGGTGCTGGGACTGCCGCGCGCGGAACTGCCGAAACCGCGCAAGGGCGAGCTTTACCTGAGCGACCTGGAGGGCTTGGGGGTCCGAAGGGCCGATGGGGAGGTGGTGGGCGTCATCGTTGGATTTCAGAAGGTCGGCGATCACGAGGTGATGCGCATCGAGCGCGCCGGGGGCGGCGAGGCGATGGTGCCGTACCATGGCGAATTCGTCGAAAGGACGGATTTGAAGGAGGGTATTATCGTGCTTAAGCCTTATGCAGAAGCCTTACTGTAGGTGCCGTTCCCTCCTTCGGAGGACAAGCGCGAACGGCCCCTACGGACGCCGCTAAAAACTCTACAGCTGGGCAAAGAACCTAGGTCGCAAGAGATATGACCCAACGCTTCGACATCCTGACCCTCTTCCCCGAGGCCCTGCGGGCCTACTTGCAGGCCTCCCTGCTCGGCAAGGCCGCCGAAAGGGGGCTGGTGCAATTCCACCTGCACCAGCTGCGCGACTACGCGACCGACAAGCACCGCCGCGTCGACGACGAGGTCTACGGCGGCGGCGAGGGCATGGTGATGAAGCCCGAGCCCCTGGCCTCCGCGATCGAGGCCGTCTCGAAGGAGTACCGCAAGGGGAGGGTGATCTACCTGAGCCCGCAGGGCCGCAAGCTGGAACAAGCGGTCGTCCGCGAGCTCTCCGCCTACGACGAGATCCTTTTGATTTGCGGGAGATACGAGGGTATCGATGAACGCATCCTCGAAGGCTGGGTCGACGAGGAAATTTCTTTGGGTGACTTTGTTCTCTGCGGGGGCGAGCTCCCGGCCCTGGCCTTGGTCGAGGCCCTGACCCGCCTCGTACCCGGGGTGGTCGGCAAGGAGGCCTCGCTGCGGGAAGAGAGCTTTTCCGACGGGCTTTTGGAGTATCCCCATTACACCCGGCCCCCGGTCTTTCGCGGGCGCTCCGTGCCGGAGATCCTCCTGCAAGGGAATTACGGCGAGATCCAGGCCTGGCGCCGGAAAGAGGCCCTGCGTCGCACCCTAGAAAAGCGCCCCGACCTGCTGGAAAGGCTCCAGCTCAGCGAGGCGGAGCGCCGCCACATCGACGCCTTAAGGAAGCAGCCATGAAACCCAAAGGACCTCTTTATCTGGCCCTGATCCACCACCCGGTCTACAACCAGGCCAAGGACGTGGTCTGCACCTCGATCACCCCCTTCGATATCCACGACATCGCTCGTACCAGTAAAACCTATGGAATTACTAAGTATTTTATTGTGTGTCCGGTCGAGAGCCAGCGCAAGCTGGCCCAACGGATCATGGACCACTGGCTGACCGGGGTGGGGGCCGAGATGAACGTGACCCGCAAGGAGGCCTTCGAGCTGGTCGCCCTGGTGCCCACCCTCGAGGATGCCTGTTTGACAATCCAAAATGAAACTGGTAGTCCCGCACGCCTCGTCGGCACCTCGGCCAAGCGCGGCCCTAACCGCTCGACTTATCAGGATTTTCGCAATCGGCTCCAAGAGAGC
>JADYZQ010000091.1 GCA_020853015.1 Deltaproteobacteria bacterium | reverse complement strand
CGGAAGCCATGATCCTGGAGAAGATCTACAAATATAAGTTGGAGGAGTTGGAACATTACAAGCGCCAGCTCCGGCCCGAGGACGCCAAGGAGCGGGCGAAGGACTCCGGTTATCGGCCCCTTTCGCTGGTCAAGGCCTTGCGCGAGGCGCCCGGCCTCTTTTCGGTGATCGCCGAAATCAAGCGGCAGTCGCCCAGCAAGGGGGTCTTGCGCGCCGACTTCGATCCCGTCGCCATCGCGCGCGGCTACGAAGAGGCCGGCGCGGCCGCGCTGTCCGTCTTGACCGACGAGCACTTCTTCGGAGGCCACCTCGAGCACCTGCGCCAAGTGCGGCAGGCGGTCAAGCTGCCGCTGCTCCGGAAGGATTTCGTCTGGGATCCCTATCAAATTTACGTGGCGCGCGAGGCTGGGGCCGACGCCATTCTCTTGATCGCCGCAATGCTGGGTCGTTGGCAGATGGAAGACCTGCAGGGACTCGCGGAGGAGCTGGGACTCTCCGTCTTGGTCGAGGTCCACGACGCCGCCGAGGCCGAACGCGCCGCCGGCATCGGAGCCAAGATCGTCGGCATCAACAACCGGGATCTCAAGACCTTCAAGGTCGACGTCGGCCTGACCGAGGCGCTCTTGCCCAAGCTCCCCGCCGCCGCGGTGAAGGTCAGCGAGAGCGGCCTGGACTCGGCCGAGGTCCTGAAGCGCCTGAAGGCCGCGGGGGCCGACGCCTTCCTGATCGGCGAGGCCTTCATGAAGGCGCCTCATCCGGGCGAGGCCCTGAAAGGATTTCTGAAATGACCTTGGTCAAGATCTGCGGCCTCACCGACTTAAACGACACCCTCGACGCCGTCGAGCTGGGCGCGGACTACCTGGGCTTCAATTTCTACCCGGACTCGCCGCGCTTCGTGGACTACGAGGTCGCCGAGCGGATCTTCGAGGAGATTCCCACCAACATCCCCAAGGTCGGGGTCTTCGTGAACGAAGACCTCCCCAAGGTGTTGGATTTGGCCATCGAACTCGGGCTTGACATGCTGCAGTTCCACGGCGATGAATCGCCCGAGTCGCTCAACGGCCTGGGGCGTCCTTGGTACAAGGCCTTCCGCCTCAAGGCCCCCGAAGACCTGGCGGAGATCCCGAAGTACCACTGCGACTGGATCCTAGTCGACGCCTACTCCGAGAAGGCCTACGGCGGCACGGGGCTGACGGCGCACTGGGACTTGGTCCACGAGGCGGAGAAGTTCGGCAAGAAGATCATCCTGGCCGGCGGGCTCAATCCCGACAACGTCGCGGTCGCGATCGCCACGGTGAAGCCCTTCATGGTCGACGTGGCCAGCGGTGTGGAGGCCTCGCCGGGGCGGAAGGACCGCCACAGGATGGAAGTCTTTATCTCCAAGGCCAAATCGGCCCTGGTGCGGGTGAAATGATGAAATCAAAAATGGATTTTAAGAAATACAAGGGGCCCGATCGGCGCGGGCACTTCGGATCCTTCGGCGGCAAATACGTTGCGGAAACCCTGATGCCGGCGCTCTTCGAGCTAGAGGCGGCTTACGACAAGATTCGTCGCGACCGCGACTTCAAGAAAGAATTCGATTACTACGCGAAGAACTACGTGGGCCGCCCGACGCCTTTATACCATGCGGCACGCCTGAGCGAGAAGCTGGGGCTCAAGGTCTACCTCAAGCGCGAGGACCTCTGCCACACCGGCGCCCACAAGGTGAACAATACCCTGGGTCAGATCCTGCTCGCCCGTCGCATGGGTAAGAAACGCATCATCGCCGAGACCGGAGCGGGCCAGCACGGCGTCGCGACGGCGACGATGTGCGCGCTCTTCGGCCTCGACTGCGAGGTCTACATGGGCAAGGAGGACATCGCGCGCCAGTCGCTGAACGTCTTCCGCATGAAGCTCTTGGGCGCCAAGGTCATTCCCGTCACCAGCGGCTCGGCCACCTTGAAGGACGCCCTCAACGAGGCCTTGCGCGACTGGATCACGAACATCCGCAGCACTTACTATTGCATCGGCACGGTCGCCGGGCCGCACCCTTATCCCTTGCTGGTTCGGGACTTTCAAAAGGTCATCGGCGAGGAGGCGCGCCGGCAGATCCTCAAGGCCGAGGGGCGGCTTCCGGACGAGGTCGTGGCCTGCGTTGGCGGTGGCTCGAACGCGATGGGGATCTTTTATCCCTTTATCAAGGACGAAAAGGTCGAGCTGGTCGGCGTCGAAGCCGCCGGCAGCGGGGTCCGGACCGGCAAACATGCCGCCACCCTGGTAGCCGGAAAGGTCGGCGTCTTGCATGGACAAAAGTCCTATCTCTTGCAGGACGAAGAGGGGCAGGTGATGGAGACGCATTCGATCAGCGCCGGTCTCGATTACCCCGGCGTGGGACCCGAGCACGCCTACCTCCACGAGCAGGGAAGGGCGCGCTACGTCCCCGTCACCGATGCCGAGGCGATGGCCGGTTTCGACCTGTTGACCCGTTACGAGGGCATCCTGCCGGCCCTCGAGAGCAGCCATGCCGTGGCTTATTTGAGCAAGGCCAAGAAGGGCCGGCTCTTGGTGGTCAACCTGAGCGGGAGGGGGGACAAGGACATGGGGACCATCGCCAAGGTCAAGAAGGTGAGCTTGTGAAAAACCGCATCGAGAAGAAGTTCGCCGAGCTTAAAAAGGCCGGGAAAAAGGCTATGGTCGCCTTCGTCACCGCCGGGGACCCCAACCTCAAATTCACCCCGCAGGTGGTCTGGGGCCTGGAAGAGGCGGGGGTGGACGTCGTCGAGTTGGGCATGCCCTTCAGCGACCCCATGGCCGACGGCCCGGTCATTCAAAAGAGCAGCGAGCGGGCGCTGAAGGCGGGAACCAAGTTGCCGGGGATTTTCAAGGCCGTCGAGACCATCCGCAAGAAGAGCCAGGTCCCGATCTTGCTCATGGGTTACTTTAACCCGATCTTGCAATACGGTATTTCCGATTACTTTCGGGACGCCAAAGGGGCGGGGGTCGACGGGACGCTCTTGGTGGACCTGCCGCCGGAAGAGGGGGAGGAGACCCGCCAGGCCGCCCGCAAGGCCGGGGTGTCCTTGATCTACCTCCTTGCACCTACCAGCGACCGCAAACGCATTGACCTGGTGCGCAAGAAGGGCTCGGGCTTTATCTACTATGTCTCATTGACCGGGGTGACGGGGGCGGCCATCCATGCCCAGCCGGAGGTTAAGGGGCAGATCCAGAAGGTCGTGAAGGGTAGCCGTTTGCCGGTCTGTGTGGGCTTCGGGATTAAGACGCCCGAGCAGGCGAGGGCGGTGGCCAAGTTGGCCGATGGGGTGGTGGTAGGGTCGGCCCTGGTCGACTGCTTTGCCAGCGGAAAACCTCAAGTAGGGCTTGAAAAGGCAAAAAAGTTGGCGGCGTCCATAGCTAAAGCCGTTCATTCGATATAATTTTTAAATATATAAAAATTAAACATTTTTTAAATTTTTTTTGAATAACCCGGACCTCCTTGTCTTGCGGCATTCGCCTATCCTCGGAACATCCCCAGTCCCACATCCCTAATGTTAACAAGCACGAGCCCCTAGCCGGGGGCGATATGTCCCCAAGCGGGACCCTCTGAAAAGCCGATCACCTTGAGGCATCCAATAATATCGGCTTTTCGGCGGAGGCCTGGCCCCCGGCCTAAGGGGGCCAGGCCGTGTCCCCGCTGGGACATATCGCCCCCGGCTAGGGGCGGGCGGTGCATAAGGACCACAGAGGGAGCCATAGGCAATACCTAGGCAATAATAGAGGCGAAAGGGATCAGGCGACGATCCGGACTCTATGCTCCATTTTCAACCGGAGAAAAAATTTAACTTATCTAAAACCTTATTTTCTCAAGTCCGTTCCAACAGTTATCTTGACCAGCTCGGGTCTCTGACATTACGGTGGGTCCCGTTTATGGGGACCATGCGCAGCGACGAAGAACTTATGGTGGCCTTCCAGGCCGGCGACACCGCCGCCTTCGAGGTGCTGATCCGGCGTCACCAGAACGGCGTGTATAACTTCATCGTCCGTTTTCTGGGAAACCGCGAGGTGGCCGAGGAGGTCTTCCAAGAGGCCTTCCTCAAGGTCCACCAGGCGG
>JADYZQ010000090.1 GCA_020853015.1 Deltaproteobacteria bacterium | reverse complement strand
CGATGGCCTCCATGGCGATGTTCACCGCGGTGTCGAAGCCGAAGGTGAAGTCCGTGCCCCAGACGTCGTTGTCGATGGTCTTCGGGACGCCGATCACCTTGACGCCCAGCTTATGCAGCTCGTGGGAAAACCGCATCGTGCCCTCGCCGCCGATGTTGACGATCGCGTCGATGCGGTGCCGTTGCAGGTTTTTCTTGATCTGTCCGATGCCGCCGTCTTCCTTGAGGGGATTGTAGCGCGAGGTGCCGAGGATGGTGCCCCCGCGCGAGATGATGCCCGCGACGTCGATCGGCTTGAGCGGGCGGATTTGGTCTTCGTAGAGGCCCTTGAAGCCCTCGTATATGCCGAAGACTTGGACGCCGTCGCCGTCGGCCCGCTTGACCACGGCGCGGATGGCGGCGTTAAGGCCGGGGCAGTCTCCGCCGCCGGTGATGACCCCGATGGCGCGGACCCGGGCCTTTTTTTGTTTGGTTTTCCGTGCGGCTCCGCTAAGGTTTTTCGGCATATGAAGATCGCCCTGGCCCAGATTAACACGACTATCGGAGATTTCGAAGGAAACTTACGCCGGGTCCTCGAGGCCCTGCGGGCGGCCGAGGCCAAGGGCGCCGAGCTGGCGGTTTTTCCCGAAATGACCCTGACGGGTTATCCCCCCAAAGACCTGCTGGAGCGGCCCGATTTCGTCGAGGCCAACCTGCGCGCCTTGAAAGACCTCACCCAGAAGGCCAGGGGGCCGGCCTGCCTGGTGGGCTTCGTCGACCGCCGCGACGCGCCGCAGGGCAAGCCCCTGGCCAACGCTGCTGCCCTGATCGCCGACCGCAAAATCTTGGCGGTGAAGCACAAGATCCTGCTCCCGACCTACGACGTCTTCGACGAGGGGCGCTATTTCGAGCCCGGGCACGAGTCTCCCGTTTTCGGTTTCGGCGACCGGCGCCTGGGCGTCAGCATCTGCGAGGACATCTGGAACGACCGCGCCTATTGGGGGCGTTCCCAATACCCGGTCGATCCGGTTCTCGAGCAGGCCCGCGCCGGGGCCGAGCTGCTCATCAATATCTCCGCCTCTCCCTATTCGCGCGGAAAGGAAAAATTGCGGCGCGATCTCCTGCGACGCCAGGCCCTGCGCTACCGCGTGCCCCTGGTCTACGTAAACCTGGTCGGCGGCAACGACGACCTGGTCTTCGACGGCCAATCCCTGGTCCTGAGCGCCGAGGGCAAGGTCCTCAAGCAGCTCAAGGCCTTCGCGGAGGACCTTCAGGTCGTCGACGTGGCGCGGCTTAAGCCGATTCCGATTCCCAAGCACTCCGAAGAGGCCCTGGTCCTCGACGCCCTCGTCTTGGGCCTGCGCGACTACATGCGGAAGTGCGGCTTCCAGAAGGCGGTGATCGGCCTCTCCGGCGGCATCGACAGCGCGCTGACCGCCTGGATCGCGGTGCGGGCCCTGGGCGCGAAGAACGTCCTGGGCGTCAGCCTGCCCTCGGAGTTCTCCAGCCAGGGGAGCTTAAACGACGCGAGGTCCCTGGCGAAGGCGCTCAAGATCGAATACCGCGTCTACCCGATCGCGCCGCTCTACGAGCGATTCAAAGGCACCCTGAAATTCGACGGGCGCGGCAAGGTCGACACCGCCCTGCAAAATATCCAGGCCCGCATCCGCGGCAACATCCTGATGGCGCTCAGCAACCGGGAGGGGAGGCTCTTGCTCAGCACGGGCAACAAGTCCGAGCTCTCGGTCGGCTACTGCACGCTCTACGGCGACATGGCGGGGGGCTTCGCGGTGATCTCCGACGTGCCGAAGATGCTCGTCTACCGGCTGGCGCGCCTCGCCAACCGAATTCAGCCGGCCATCTCCCGCGCCACCTTTACCAAGCCGCCCTCCGCCGAGCTGGCCCCGGGGCAGAAGGACCAGGACGACCTGCCGCCCTACGAGATCCTCGACGGCATCCTCGAGCGCTACATCGAGAGGCGGATGAGCCCCGAGGCCATCGTCGCCGACGGCTTTTCCAAAAAGACGGTGGCCGACGTCTTGCGCCGCCTCGACGCCAACGAGTACAAACGCCAGCAGGCGGCGCCCGGGATCCGCGTGACCGGCAAGGCCTTCGGCTACGGCTGGCGCATGCCCATCTCCAGCCGCTACCGGGTGAAGCTGTGAAGGGAAAACTTTATCTTATCGCCACACCCATTGGAAATCTCAAGGATATCACCTTGCGCGCCCTCGAGACCCTGAAGGCAGTCGACCTAGTCGCCTGCGAAGACACGCGCCACAGCCTGAAGCTCCTCCAGGCCTACGAGATCCAAAAGCCCTTGCTCAGCCTGCACGAGCACAACGAGGCCCGGCGCGCCGCCGGACTGGTCGCAAAGCTGAACGAAGGCCGATCGGTGGCGCTGATCAGCGACGCGGGCACGCCATTGATTTCCGACCCCGGCTTTCGCCTGGTGGGAGCGGTGCTCGAGGCCGGTTTCGACGTCGAGGCTGTGCCCGGGCCCTGCGCGGCCGTCAACGCCCTGGTCGCGAGCGGCCTGCCGACCGACGCCTTTTATTTCGTCGGCTTTCTTCCGCCCAAGAGCGCCGCGCGGCGCCGCCGCTTCGAGGCCTTGAAGGAATTTCCCTCGACCCTGATTTTTTACGAGTCCCCGCATCGGATCCAAAAGTTCCTCGCCGAGGCCTATGAGATTTTCGGTCCGCGCCCGGCCGTACTGGCCCGCGAGATGACGAAGAAATTCGAGGAATTTTACCGTGGCCCCCTGGTTTCCGACCCGCTGGCCCTGCCGTTGCGCTCCTGGAAGGGGGAGTTCGTGGTCCTGCTCGCCGGTGCCGGCGGGGCCCGAGCCGAGGCCCGATGAGGCCGGATTCTTTATAAATTCCTAATAGTTAAATAGGACTTGCCAGGTTTCCAAAGGCCGTGTTAAGGGCAGGGCGCTTTTGCGGCGTTTTTTTTCGCCGCGGCCCCGGTGGTTGGCTATCTTCGTCGAGTGGGCTAGGATTTTTCCTCTCCCGCTTTTTTTTTGCTTAAATTTTCTCCGGGGACGGGCGGACGGCCGCAAAAGGCCCGGTATTTCATGGATCGCGAACAAGACAGCGTGTGGAGATTGGCGGGGCCCCTGGCTCAAAGCATGGGCTACGAGCTGCTTCGGGTCGAGAGCGGCGTCGAGCACCGCGACAAGGTGTGGCGGCTCTACATCGACAAGCCGGGCGGCGTGACGATCGACGACTGCCAAAGCTTCAGCCAGGCGCTGGGGCCGATCCTGGAGGTTGAGGCCGAGCTGCAGGGGAGCTATCATCTCGAGATCTCCTCGCCAGGCTTGGATCGCCCATTAAACAAACTGGAGCATTTCTCGGCCCAGCTCGGGAACATCGTCCAAGTGACGACCGAGGAGCCGATCGAGGGCCGCCGCCATTTTAAGGGACCGCTGCTGAAGGCCGAAGGCGAGGGCGCCGCGGCCGCGATCGAGGTCGAGATCGACAAGCGGGCGTTCCGGATCGAGCTGGCCCGGATCAAGAAAGCGAATTTGGACTATTTCGCCTCCGAAGCGAGGCGGGCGGAGGGCGCCCCCTCCGGAAAAAGAAAAAAATAGGCGTGATTTTTCAGTAAGGAGAAGCGTGCATGCCACCCCGTACCCCGCGTAAGCGAAAAACCGCGAAAGAAAACGTCAAGTCGATGTTCATCAACCTGAACGCGGTGCTCGACCAGGTCAAGCGCGACAAGGGTATTCCCAAGGAGATTTTGGTCGACGCCATCGAGACCGCCATGGTCTCCGCGGCCCGCAAAAAATACGGGCACGACGCCGTCCTCGAGGCGCAGTACAACGAGGAGCTGGGCGAGGTCGAGCTGTTCCAATTCCGCACCGTCGCCGAGGCGATCGAAAATCCCGCCCTGCAGATCACCCTGGACGAAGCCGTCAAGCTCGATCCCGAGGCGCAGGTCGGCGACGAGTTGGGCGAGAAGCTCGATTCCTACCAGTTCGGCCGTATCGCCGCGCAGACCGCCAAACAGGTCATCATTCAAAAGATCCGCGAGGCCGAGAGCGACATCATCTATAACGAATACAAGGACCGCGTCGGCGAGCTGATCACCGGCATCGTGCGCCGCTTCGAGAAGGGCACCATGGTCGTCGACCTGGGCCGCACCGAGGCGATCATTCCGGTTTCCGAACAGGTTCCCTCCGAGACCTACAAGACCGGCGAGCGCATCCAGGCCTATTTCCTCGAGCTGCGCAAGGGCCTGAAGGGCCCGCAGCTGATCCTGTCGCGACGCAGCTCCGCGCTGATCCGCTCGCTCTTCGCGATGGAGGTTCCCGAGATCAACGAGGGCATCGTCGAGATCAAGAACGTCGCCCGCGAGGTCGGAAGCCGCGCCAAGGTCGCGGTCTATTCCAAGGACAGCGACGTCGACCCGGTCGGAGCCTGCGTCGGCATGAAGGGCAGCCGCGTCCAATCGGTGGTCCAAGAGCTGCGCGGCGAGAAGATCGACATCGTCACCTGGGACGAAGACCCGGCCCGCTTCGTCTGCAACGCCATCGCCCCAGCCGAGGTCGCCAAGGTCATCATCCACGAAAAGGACCACTCGATGGAGATCATCGTCCCCGACGACCAGCTCTCGCTGGCGATCGGACGGCGCGGCCAGAACGTCCGCCTGGCGGCCCAGCTCACCGGCTGGAACATCGACATCTACAGCGAGACCAAGCACGACGAGATGACCAAGCGGGCCAAAACCGCGCTGGTCGTCGACTTGGGCATCGAGGACAGCATGTCGAGCATCTTTTACAGCCACGCCTTCCGCACCACCAAAGAGATCGCCGACACGCCGCTCGAAGAGTTTCTCACGCTGCCCGGCATCAACCAGGATCGCCTCAAAGAAATCCACCAGCGCGCCGTCGACACCATGGCGATGCCCGTGGAAGAGCGCCCCAGCGAGATCTTTCTCCGCGAAGAGGCCCGCAAGGCCGAGGAAGAGCGCCGCCGCGTCGAGGCCGAGCTGAAGGCCCAGGCCGAGGCCCGCGCCGCCGCCGAGGCGCAGGCCGCCCAAGAGGCCGCTGCGGCCGCGGCCGCGGAGGCCGAAAAGCCGGCCGAGCCCGAGGCCCCCGAGAGCTCCACCGAGGCCTAAGATTTTTCAACGCGGCCGCAAGCCGTGTTAAGCCTTATTAAATTGTATTAGGATTCTCACTATGGAAAACAAACAAGGCGTCGTTGAAAAACGCATCAAGCCCGGCGTCATCCGCCGTCGCGCCAAGGCCACCGAGCCCGAGGCCCCGCCGCCCGCCGAGTCGGCACCCGAGGCATCCGTGGCCGAAGCACCGGCCGCCCCCGCCGTCCCCGAAGCCGCCGCCCCGCCGCCCGCGAGCGCCGAGCCCCCCGCGGTCGAGGCGAAGGCCCCCGAGGCGCCCGCCGCCGTAAAGCCGGCGGCGAGGGCCCCCGAGCCGGCCGCGCCCGAGGCCAAAAAGCCCGCACCCGCAAAACCCGTCCAGACGGTGATCCGCGCCAAGGAGGACGAACCCAAGGTGGTCGGTCCCCGAGCGCTGCCCGAAGGGCCTCCCGTCGGCACCATTATTCAGCTGCCGCACATGAAGCGGAAGGCCGAAGGGCCTGCTTTCGGCCCCGGCGCCGGAGTCGCGCCGGCAACCTCCGCCGAGGGCCCCGAGGACGAAGAGAGCAAAAAGCTGCGCGGCAAGAAGGGCGGCGGCAAGAAGACCAAGCTCGAGGAAGACGAGTTGGGCATCGACGGCATCGGCCGCGTCAGCACGCTTTCCCAGATCGCGCGCATCTCGACCCACAACACCGCCGACCGCGTCTTTCAGCCGGTGCGCTCCGGCAAGCGGCGCCGCACCAAATCGCGCGTCCCCGGCAAGAAGACCGAATCGACCCTGCCGAAGGCAATCAAGCGCGTCGTCAAGATGGGCGAAAACATCTCCGTCTCCGACTTGGCCCAGCAGCTGGGCGTGAAGGGCGGCGAACTGATCAAGAAACTTATGGCGATGGGCACGATGGCCACGCTCAACCAGGCCCTCGATTTCGACACCGCCACGCTGCTCGCGCAAGATTACCAGTGGGAAGTCCGCAAGACGAGCTTCGAGGAGGAGAACGTCCTCAAAACCGAAGAAGACAAGCCCGAGGCCCTGGTCATCCGTGCGCCCGTGGTCACCGTCATGGGCCACGTCGATCACGGCAAGACCTCGCTGCTCGACGCCATCCGCTCGACCCAGGTCGCCAGCGGCGAGCACGGCGGCATCACCCAGCACATCGGCGCCTACCGCGTCCGCCTGGGGCAGGGCAGGGAGCTCACCTTCCTCGACACCCCCGGCCATGAGGCCTTCACCTCGATGCGCGCCCGCGGCGCCTCGGTCACCGACATCGTCGTCCTGGTGGTCGCCGCCGACGACGGCGTGATGCCTCAGACCCTCGAGGCCATCCATCACGCCAAGGCCGCCGAGGTCCCGATCATCGTCGCGGTCAACAAGGTCGATAAGCCCGACGCCAAGCCCGACAACGTCAAACGCCAGCTCTCCGAGCACGGCCTGCTGGCCGAAGATTGGGGCGGCGACATCCTCTTCGTCCACGTCTCCGCCAAGACCAAGCAGGGCATCGAGCAGCTGCTCGAATCCATTTTCCTGCAGACCGAGATGCTCGAGTTGAAGGCCAACCCCGCCAAGCTCGCCAAGGGCGTCATCATCGAGGCCCGCCTCGAGAAGGGGCGCGGCCCCGTGGTCACCGCCCTCATCCAAGAGGGAACGCTGCACGCGGGCGACGTCGTCGTCGCCGGCCAGCACTTCGGCAAGGTTCGGGCCATGACCAACGACCGCGGCGAAAGCGTGACCGAGGCCGGTCCCGGCGTCCCCGTCGAGGTCTTGGGGCTCGACGGCGTGCCTCAGGCCAGCGACGTGATCCAGGCCCTGGCCGACGAGAAGAGCGCCAAGCAGGTGGCCGAGCACCGCCAGATGAAGGCCCGCGAGCAGAAGATCACCGCCCCCACCAAGATGAGCCTCGAAGACCTATTCACCAAGCTGAAGAGCGGCGAGGCCAAAGAGCTCTCGCTGATCCTCAAGGCCGACGTGCAGGGCTCCAGCGAGGCCCTCCAGGCCTCCCTCGAGAAGCTCTCGACCCCGCAGGTTCGGGTCAACGTCCTGCACTCCGGCGTCGGCGGCATCACAGAGTCCGACGTCATGCTGGCCAGCGCCTCCAACGCCGTCATCATCGGCTTCCACGTGCGGCCCGACACCAAGGCCCGCGAGCTGGCCGAGCAGGAAGGCGTCGAGGTCCAGGTCTACCAGATCATCTACGACGCGGTGGAGGACGTGAAGAAGGCGATGGAAGGCCTCCTCGAGCCCACCCGCAAGGAGAAATACCTGGGCCGGGCCGAGGTACGCGAGGTCTTCAACATCAGCAAGGTCGGCAATGTCGCCGGCTGCTACGTCATCGACGGCAAGCTGCAGCGCAACGCCAACGTCCGCCTGCTGCGCGACAGCGTGATCCTGCACGAGGGCAAGCTTTCCTCCCTGAAGCGCTTCAAAGACGACGCGCGCGAGGTCGAGAAGGGCTACGAGTGCGGCCTCGGCATCGAAGGCTACAACGACATCAAGGCCGGGGACGTGATCGAGTGCTACCAGATCGAAGTGACCAAAACGAAACTCAGCCAATAAATCGGCGAAGGGTCGTCCTTCACAATCTCCATGGTCGTCGGCGTCGCGCAATTCGAGCTCTTCATGCCTTACAACCAATCCCTGAAGGAGAAGCGCCATCTCCTGGGCAAGTTGAAGGATCGCGTATTGGCCCAGATGAAGGTGGTGGTCTCGGAAGTCGGCCATCAAGACCTCTGGCAGCGGGCCCAGTTGGGCTTCGCCGTGGTCGGCGCCGACGAGGGTGTCCTCGACGCCCTGATCGGCAAGACGATGCGGGCGATCGTCGCCATGGGCCTGGGCGAGGTGCTCCGCGAGGAGCGCGATTTTCTGCATTACGAATAGGAATCTTATGAAATCCGGACGCGACAAGCGCATCGCCGAAGAGATCCGCCGCGAGGTGAGCCAAATCCTGCACTACGAGCTGAGCGACCCCCGCATCTCGGGGGCCACGGTCACCGGCGTCAAGGTCAGCCCCGACCTGCGGCTGGCCCGCGTCTACTACGCGCTGCCCGGCGCGGAAGAGAAGAAGGCCGCGGCCGCCGCGGGCCTGAAGAAGTCCGAGGGCTTCGTGCGGCACCTGCTTACCGAGCGGATCGACATGAAATTCTCCCCGCGCGTCGAGTTCTTCTACGACGAGTCCTTCGAGATCGACGAAAAGATCCAAAAAATTTTCGCCAAGCTGCCGCCCAGCCCCGAGGAACCCGATTCCGATTGAGCCATGGACGCCTTTCTCGTGCTCGACAAGCCCCGCGGTCTCAGCTCCCAGCAGGCGGTGAGCCGCGCGCGTCGCGCCTTGGGCGCCGAAAAGGCCGGGCACACGGGGACCCTCGATCCCCTGGCGACGGGCGTCCTGCCGATCGCCTTGGGCGAGGCCACCAAGGTGATTCCCTACCTCGAGGAAGACCTCAAAGAATACCGCGTCACCGCCCGCCTGGGCGTCGCGACCGACACCTACGACGCCGAGGGACGCGAGACGCAGCGGTCCGAGGGACTCTCGGTGGAACGGGGTGCCCTCGAGGCCGCCTTGGCGGGCTTTTTGGGGGAGCAGGAACAGATACCCCCGCCTTTTTCAGCGATCAAAAAGGACGGTAAGCCGCTCTACGCCTACGCCCGCGAAGGCAAGGACGTGGAGCTTAAACCGCGCCGGATTCGGATCGACGGCCTCGAGCTCGAGTCCTTCGAGTTTCCCGACTTGAGTCTCAAGGTAAGCTGCGGAAAGGGCACCTACGTCCGCTCGCTCATCCACGACCTGGGGCGGCGCCTGGGGACTTGGGCCCACGTGACCGAATTGCGACGGCTGCGCAGCGGTCCCTTCACCGAGGCCCAGGCCTTAAGCCTGGCCGAGATAGAGCAGGACCCGGAGGCGGCGCGCGGCCGCTTTTTGGAGATCGAGGCCTGCCTGGGACACCTCCCGCAGCTGCCCTTGGCGAACGAGGAAGAGAAAGACCGCGTCTTGTCGGGGGTTCCGCTGCGAAGAATTAAACAAGTGATTGAATCTAATAAGCTTTTCAGCAAGCCTCTGGCGCTGACCTTCGCAGGCCGCATCCAGGCCATCGTCCAAGACTCGGGCGGCCCGGATTTTTCCTACGGCCGGGTGTTGCATCGGCAAGTAGGCGATTTGGGTGACTAATGCCGCTTTACAAGGGGGTGGCGCTATGTTACGAGCCCATGCCCTTCATTTTTAGGTTTTCAGGAAGGGACAGCCAAGTATAATGTCTCAACGGAAGCAAAGGTTATGATCAACGGAGATTCCAAAAGCGAAGTGATCCACAAGTACCAACGGCAGGCCTCCGACACGGGTTCCCCCGAGGTCCAGGTCGCCCTGTTGACCCGCCGGATCAATTCCCTCACCGAGCACTTCAAGTCGCACGCCAAGGATCATTCCTCGCGGCGCGGCCTGCTGAAAATGGTCGGGCAGCGACGGCGCTTGCTCGAGTACCTCAAGCGCAACGACCGCGGCAAGTACTCCAAGTTGATCGGCGATTTAGGTTTGCGTAAGTAAAACGATGGGCTTTGGCGAGCGGGGCAGGCACCGGGAGGGACGATTCT
>JADYZQ010000089.1 GCA_020853015.1 Deltaproteobacteria bacterium | reverse complement strand
TTCAAGTGCGGCCACGACGCGCCGACCTACGGCATCATCGACAAGATCATCGGGACCAGCGGCACGCCGTACTCCGCCCTGCACGACATCGACGCCAACAAGCCGGGCGGCTCGATCAAGATCCGCGTCAAGACCTACGCCCACTCGCTCTCGCTGCGCGAGGAGGCCCTGGAAGACCTGGCCAAGAAGAAAGAAGAATTGAAGCGCCGCCTCGAGGAGAGGCGCGCGCAGCTCACCGATCCCAATTTTGGAAAATCCGAAGAAGAAGAGGAGGCCCGCTATGCCGAAGCCGTCTAATCTCGAAACAAACGCCAAGCCCCAAGCCCCCCTCTCCGTCATCGAGGCCGAGCTGGCCCGGTTTGAAGAGGAAGAGCGCAGGCGCCTGGGCCTCGACCAGGCCCCCAAGCAGAAGCAGTGGAAAGACACGGTCAACCGCGCCTTCTACGCCGACCAACGCGCCCACACCACGATTTTGGTTTCCGGTCTCACCATGGCCCACGACCTCTTCGTCAAGGCGGGGCTGACCGGCCTGGGCTACACCATCAAGGCCCTGGACTGCCCCGACAACGACGCACTGCAGACCGGCAAAGAATACGGCAACCGCGGCCAGTGCAATCCCACGTATTTCACCGTCGGCAACCTGGTGAAGCACCTGATCAACCTCCGCGACAAAGAAGGCATGTCCACCGAAGACATCGTCGACAAGCACGTCTTTCTCACCGCCGGCGGCTGCGGTCCCTGCCGCTTCGGGATGTACGTCACCGAGTATCGCAAGGCCCTGACCGACGCGGGCTTCCCCAATTTCCGCGTCATGCTCTTCGAGCCCAACGGGGGCATGCACCAGGCCACCGGCCAAGAAGTCGGACTCAAGATGGACAAGGATTTCTTCCTGACGCTGGCCAAGGCGATCTTCGTCGGCGACGCGCTCAACGCGATCATGTACCGCATTCGTCCCTACGAGGTCGAAAAGGGCTCGACGGACCGGGCTGTCGAGCAGTGCCGCGAGATCATCATGCAGGCCTTAAGCGAGCGCAAGGGCCTGCTGAAAAGCCTGCGCCGCTGCCGCAAGATCCTGCAGGCCGTGAAGGTCGACCGCACCCTGGTCAAGCCCAAGGTCAGCGTGATCGGCGAGTTTTGGGCGATGACGACCGAGGGCGAGGGCAACTACCGCCTGCAGCGCTTCTTGGAAGAGGAGGGCGCCGAGGTCGACATCCAACTGATCGCCGGCTGGATTCTCTATAACATCTGGCAGGCCCGGGTGGACACTCGGCAGCGCATGGTGCTGAGGCATTCCGACGCCGAGGCGCGCAAGGGCCTGAAGACCACGCAGGTGGCCAAGAAGTTCGCCACCCTGTGGGTGGCCGAGAAGGCCGTGCGCCTGACCTTCAAGATCTTCGCCTCCTGCCTGGGCCTGAAAAACTACAAGCTTCCCGACATGGAAGAGAACGCCCGCGTCGCGGCCGAGCACTACAACACCGAGCTGCGCGGCGGCGAAGGCCACATGGAGGTGGGCAAGCTCATCCAGAACGTGATCCACAAGAAGGCGCACATGACCATCTCGGTGAAGCCCTTCGGCTGCATGCCCAGTAGCGGCGTCAGCGACGGCGTGCAGAGCGTCATTACCGAGCGTTACCCCGAGGCCATCTTCCTTCCCATCGAGACCAGCGGGGACGGGGCGGTCAACGTGTACAGCCGCATCCAGATGATGCTCTTCAAGGCCAAGCGCGCGGCCGAGGAGGAGTACGAAACTCTGCTCAAAAACAAGCGGCTTTCCGTGGAGAAGCTGCGGGCCAAGCTGGCCAAGCGCGCCAAGCTGCAGAGGGCCACGCACTACAGTCCCCATGTGGTGGCGGGGACGGCGGCCAACCTGATCGCCGAGGTGGCCTAAACGCTCCGGCCCAATCCCTTTTTTTAACGCCCCGCGGCTATTTCCCGCGGGGCTTTTTTTTGCGGTTTCAACCCGGCGCAAAGGGGTTTATATATAGAGAGAATCCTGATTATATCTCCGCCGCAAGGGAGTCCCCGTGAAGCGTCGTCGCCAAATTCGAGAATTTTTCCAAGAAAACTTTCGCTATCGCGTCCCCCCGGGACCTCGGCGCCCGGGCGAAGGCCCTCCAGTGGCCTTGCCGCCAGGAGAAGGGATCCACGCCGAGCCGATCACTCCGCGTCAGGCCCGGGAGATCGCGCGCGAATTGGCGAGCGCCGCCGACAAATTCGGGATGGTTCCGGACAGCATCCAGTTGATCGTCCGCGACAGCCGCGGCAATTTTTGGCGCCTCACCCTGGGCGCGGGTTCCGGAGAGGGCGGTAACAGCCCCATCACCCCAGACGACCACATGCTCGACGGTTCCTTGCACTCGCTGGCCCAGGCCAATGCCGAGTCCGGCACGGCCCAAGCCGCGCAGGCGCGCAACGCGCCGCCGGTGTGGGTGCGCATGCCCGAGGGCGGACCGGCCCGCCAAGTCATGGACGCCATCGCGCGCATGCTGTCGCCGAGCGGGCAGCTCACCCAAGACGGGCTCAAGGCGCTGCTCAACAGCCCGCAGTTCCAGGCCCTCTTCCAGGGCGGGCAGATGGCGCAGGGCGCGGCGCAGATGTTCAGCACGCAGCAGCTGGTCGGCATCTTGCTGCCGCCCAGCATGTTGGCCGCCAACCCCGAGGCCGCCAAGGCGCTTTTGGTCGCGCAGGGCCTGCCTCCCGGCTTGATCCAAAACATCCCCGACCGCGCCATTTCGGGGGCCCTGCAGGCCCTGCTGCAGACCGGCGGCGCAGCGGCCGGGAACCCGCTGCATTTCCTGCAAACCGTCGCGAGCGCCTTGACCCTGGCCGGCACGCCGGTCCAGGACGTGCAACACCTCTTGATGAGCCTGCTTCAGGCGGCGAAGCAGCAGGGGATCGGCAAGCAAGTCACGGCCGACCAACTGCAGGCGCTGATGGCCAAGATGATGGCGGCCAACAATCCCCAGCTGCTGGGACTCAACCACTTGGTGCAGGAAAATTTTGGCCAGGGTTTGACGCAGATCTTCAACGCCTTCATCCGCGTCTTCATGGGCGGCGCGATGCTTCAGGCCCAGCAGCAGTGGCCGCAGGCGGTGCCCAACGAGCGGCTGCTCGCCGAACTCAGCAGTCTCTTCGGCGCCTTCGCCGGGCGGGACGTCAACAAGAAGTCCGAGCAGCGCCGCAGCCGCAAGCAGGGCCGCAAAGAGCTCAAGATCGACGATCCCGCCTATCAGCGCGTCGAGCGCAAGGAAGACCTGGGCGACGACCCGCGCCAGCGGGAAGAGGCCGCCTTGGAGTCGATCTTCATCAATGTTGATGA
>JADYZQ010000088.1 GCA_020853015.1 Deltaproteobacteria bacterium | reverse complement strand
TCCCCCGATGCCGGAACCGATCACGATCGCGTCGAAGGGGCCTTGGACCTTGTCGGGCTTGTAAATTTGCGGCGGCATGTTTCTCCCTTGAAAATTAAGAGGGCTTGGGCCCATGATGCGAAGGATGCGCGCAGTCAAGATCAGATCAGGCCGCGCGTCAAGGCCTTCGTCTCCTAAGGATCCCGGATGATCCGACTCTACCAATTCCCCATCTCCCATTACTGCGAGAAGAGCCGTTGGGCCCTCGACTACAAGGGCCTGCCCTACGAGATCGTCAACCTATTGCCCGGCCCGCACCTCCTCACCACCAAGCGCCTGGCCAAGCGCAGCTGCGTCCCCATCCTGGACTACGAGGGCAAGATCCTGCAGGACTCGACACATATCCTCGAGTTTCTCGAGCATGCCATCCCCTCGCCTCCCCTCATCCCGGACAAGGCCGCGGAGCAAAAGGAGGCCCTGGAGTGGGAGGAATACTGCGACGCGGAGGTCGGCAAGCACCTGCGGCGCTACTTCTATCATTACCTGCTCGACGAGCCCCGCCTGATGCCGAAGCTGATCCTCGAGCAGCAGGCCTGGTACGGACGCTATCTCTACTTCTTCACCTATCCGCTGGTGAAACGCCTGATGCGCAAGAGCATGAACATCTACCCCGAGCCGGTGAAGCGCTCGAAGCAGGCCCTCGACGAGGCCCTGCGGCGCCTGGACCGCGAGGTGGCCCGCCGGGAATTCCTGGTCGGCGGCCGCTTCAGCCGCGCGGACATGGCAGCCGCGGCGCTCTTGGCGCCGCTCTTCACGCCGTCGGAGCACGACTATCCCTGGCCCCCCGCCTCCAACCTGCCGGAGCCGCTGCAAGAGACCCACGCGCGCTGGGCCGATTCCGCCCTGGCGCGTTGGGTGCATCGCCTCTACCGGGATTTTCGCAAGCGAGGCCGGACCCATGGCTGAGGCACGCTTTCATCTGGCCTTTCCCGTACGCGATTTGGCCGCGGCGAAGAAATTCTACTTGTCCTTGGGCTGCAAGGCCGGCCGCGAGTCGAAGCACTCGCTGATCCTTAAGCTGGGCGGCCACCAGATCGTGGCCCAGCTGAGCGACCGCGAGCCGCGGGCGCAGCGCGGGATCTACCCGCGGCATTTCGGTTTGGTCTTCCCCACCCTCGCGGGCTGGAAGCGGCTGCTCGCCCGGGCGCGGCGCGAGAAATTGAAATTCTACCAAGAGCCCAAGGTGCGTTTTCCCGGCACCCCCGTCGAGCACCATACCTTCTTCCTGCAAGACCCCTCGGGCAACCTGCTCGAGTTCAAGCACTACCGCTCGCCCGCGGCGATCTTCGGTCGCCGCGCCATCCGCCGCGTCGGCGACCGCGCCTAATCCGCTTTTTCTTCAAAGCTCAACAGGTGGATGGAGCGCTTGGGCGTCAGCTCCCAGATAAAATCCTGCACCCGCGCCTTGCGATAGGACGTGAAATGGCCCTGCCCGCCGAAGACGATCCCGCGGCCCTTGGCGGGGATGCCCTGGGCCCAGAGGGCGTTGCGGGCCCCGATGGTCAGCGGGGCCAGCCGCTGGCTGGCGAAGGAGTAGTAGCCCATGGCGTCGAGGCCGATCACCGGGATCTTCCGCTCTCGGCAGAGCAGGAGCAATCGGTAGTAGGGGCTGTCGTCGGGATCGCTCAGGTCCTTGAAGTAGGGGTTCCAAAAGGGCGCGAGGTGGTTCTGGATCTTCGCCTTCGCCGCGACAAACTGATCCGAGCCCTCCGCGGCCGAGAGAAAATCGTCGAGCGTCCCCTGCATGCGCTGCGAGAACATCTCCAGGGCAAACCAATCCAGTTTTTCTTTCTTCAGCAGCCGGACGAGCTGGCGGTAGCGAGCCACGCTGCCGTGCAGGTCGGGGAAGAGCAGGACGCCCTTCCAGGATTTTTTTCCCAATTCCTCCAGGCTGAGCGTGGGCGTGTCGCGGGCGGTGACGATGGGGGAATACAGGCGCAGCCAGGCGTCCTGCTCCTCGGCGTAATAGGGATTTTTGGAAAAGTAGGTCGCGAAGACGCCGGCGTCGCGAAAGGCCTGCAGGAATTCGAGCCGCGCGAGCCAGGAATCCTCGCCGTCGGCGTCGAGGTAATGGATCTCGCGCGGGACCCCTCCCTTCGCGAGGTCGAAGCGCACGCGCCGCCCCGAATCCAATGTCGCCTCGACGCTTTTATCGTCGCGCTCGACCTGTTGGGTAAGCGGCTGGAGCACCTCGAGCATCTTGTCGAGCTCGGCCTCGCGGGTCAGCGAATAGGCGCGGTCGTAGGGCTGGGCGAAAAAGAGAATGGAATAGGCCGCGGGAAAGCGTCCGACCGGCGCGATGGGGAGGTTTTTTTTCCGCTCGACCAGGACGCCGCAGGCCTTCGGACGCCGGTGGGCCACGAGACCCGCGTCTTGCAGGATGGCCTCGAAATTCCGCCAGCGTCGGACGTTCAGCCGGTCGCCCAACCAGTCGCAGCGAAAATGGCCGTCGGGGTCCTGCACCTCGTCGGCTTGCAGGGCGCCGTCCTGGTTGCGGTCGAAGGCCAGGAGCCAAGGAACGGAATTTTCCCGCTCGCTCGCCTTGGGATATTTTTCGGCCAGGGTCACGATGGAGACGCCGGACATGCTCCCCCCCTTTCCCGTGGAGGTAAAGCAAGCGGCGTACCAGGTAGGCCTCGGAAAAATTAAAAATTACCCAATAATAACGGATAGGTAATTAGAGGCCTCCCAGAACCGCCTGGGAAAACGCCCGACTTTTTTGTGAAAACAAACTGATTGGACATCCGGTGTCGCGGGCCTTTTTTAGGACTTAAGCTCCGAAAACAAGGAGATTTGGCGGCGCTCTCGGGGCACGAGCGCACCCTCCAATTCCAAGAGGCGCGCCTTGCGCTCCAGGCCGCCCGCGTAGCCGGTCAAGGTCCCGTCGCTGCCGATGACGCGGTGGCAGGGGATCAGGATGGCGATGGGGTTGAGGGCGTTGGCCCGGGCGACGGCGCGGACGGCCCGCGGGTCGCCGATGCGCTGCGCCAGCTCGGCGTAGGAGAGGGTCTGCCCGCAGGGGATGCGGCGCAGTTCTTCCCAGACCCGCCTTTGAAATGTGGTGCCCTCGGGGGCGAGCGGGATGTCGAAGTCGCGGCGCGCCCCCGCGAAATACTCTCCAATTTGGAAAGCCAAAGCCGAGTCCTTTGGGTGAATGATGGGGCTCGCAGCGCCGAATTCCATATCCGACAGCATAAACTCGAGCCTCAGAAGGCCCCCATCCGGGGCGTATTCGGCACGCATGGCGCCCAGGGGCGTGGAAATAGGCTCTTCCCGGACAGATATTAGACTTTTTCGCGCCATTGAGACATCCTCGCCTCCAGATGAACCCGAATATCCAAAATAGTCAAACCATGACGGGCCCGGTCCAGACCCTCGAATTTTTCTACGAGTTCGCCAGCAGCTACTCCTACCTGTCGGCGCTGCGCATCGAATCGCTCGCCCGCGCGCGCGGGATCGAGGTGCGCTGGCGCCCCTTCCTGCTGGGGCCGATCTTTAAGGAGCAGGGCTGGACGGATTCGCCCTTCAATCACTTTCCGGTCAAGGGCCGCTACATGTGGCGCGACC
>JADYZQ010000087.1 GCA_020853015.1 Deltaproteobacteria bacterium | reverse complement strand
TCCGCCATCGCCTACATCCTCGGCACCCGCGCCGCCGCCGACGCCTTCTACGTCGCCTTCCGCATCCCCAACCTGCTGCGCCGCCTGCTCGCCGAGGGCAACCTCACCATGTCCTTCGTCCCGGTCTTCACCGAGAGCTACCGGCGCTCGAAACAGGAGGCCAAGGAGGTCGTCGACGTCACCTTCACGCTGCTCACGCTGCTCCTCTCGGTCGTGACCCTGGCCGGCGTCCTGGGCGCGGGAGTCTTCGTGCGGGTCACCGCCTTGGGCTTCGAGGCCGATCCCGAAAAATTCGACCTCACGGTCCTGCTCACCAAGATCACCTTTCCCTACATCTTCCTCGTCTCCCTGGGCGCCTTGGCGATGGGGATTCTCAACTCGAGGAAACGTTTTCTTACCCCGGCCTTCGCGCCGGTGCTGCTGAACGTCGGCATCATCCTGGGGGCCTGGCTGCTTTCCGGCCGCTTCGCCGATCCCTCGGTCGGCATCGCCTGGGGCGTCATCTTGGGCGGGGTGCTTCAGCTATTGATCCAGGTTCCGCCGCTGATTAAAGAAGGCCTCTTTCCTAAATTCAGCTTTAAGTGGAAACACCCCGCCGTGCGCAAGATCGGCCGCCTCATGCTGCCCAGCGTCTACGGCTCGGCGGTCTACCAGATCAACCTGCTGGCGATCACCTTCATGGCCTCCTACCTGCCGACCGGCTCGGTGAGCTACCTCTGGTACGCGGACCGGGTGATCGAGTTTCCACTGGGAGTCTTCGCGATCTCGCTGGCCACGGTCGTCTTGCCCCTGCTCTCCGAGCACGCGGCGGAAAAAGACTTCGTCCGCATGAAACAGGCGATGCGCAAGGCCCTCGCCACCGTCTGGCTGGTCAATATCCCCGCGGCCGTCGGCCTGGCGGTTCTGGCCAAGCCCATCATCGCGGTGCTCTTCTTCCGCGGCGGTTTCAACGAGGAATCGACGCGGCTCACGGCGGAGACGCTCCAGTGCTTCGCGGTGGGTTTGCCCTTCGTCTCGGCGACGCGGATCACCTCCTCGGCCTTTTACGCCGTCCAGGACGCGCGCAAGCCGGTGCGCGCCGCCAACCTCGCGGTGCTGGTCAACATCGCCGCCGGTTTCGCCCTGCTTTGGCCCTTGCAACACCGCGGCCTCGCCCTGGGCGTCGGCATCGGCTCGATCGCCAACTTCCTCATGCTGCTCTACGACTACCGCAAGTCGGTGGGGCCGCTCGGCCTGCGCTCCCTCGCGGGCTCCATCCTCAAAATGACCGGAGCGGCGGGGCTCATGGCCATCGCCCTGTTCGTCGCCATGCGCTACTGGAATTGGACCTTTGCGCCCATGCTGCCGCGTAGCCTCTACTTGATCGCCATGATCGCGTTGGGCTCGGGGGTCTATTTTCTCGCGGTGACGCTGCTCAAGGTCGAGGGCAGCGAGGTCTTGCTGGGGGCGATCCGGCGGCGCCTGCGCCGCCGCTAGGCGCGGCGGCGAGGCCGGTTTTTGCCGCTTTTCCCTTGACCTTCGCGGGCGCCCCGACTAACCCCTCTTCAGCTAAACCCCCAATTTCTATTCGGTTTTATGGAAGACAACCTCTACTACCAGCAGCGCCTCGAAAAATTGCAGAAGCTCAAGGAAGAGGGACTCAATCCCTTTCCCAACGACTTGAGCTGCACGCACACCAGCGGTGAAATTTTGCAGGACCACTCCGGTCTTTCCAAAGAGGAGCTGGAGGCGAAGAAGATCGAGGTGCGGCTGGCCGGGCGCATCATGTTCCAGCGCTCCTTCGGCAAGGCCTGCTTCGTCAAGCTGAAGGACCGCGACGGGCGCATCCAGGCCTACGTCAAGAAGGACGCGGTCTCCGAGGCCGATTGGGCCCTCTTCGAGCGCGCCGAGGTGGGGGACTTTCTTTGGGTCGAGGGCTACCTGTTTCGCACCAAGACCGACGAGCTCTCCGTTCACGTCGATAAGCTGCGCCTCGCGGTGAAGAGCCTCCAGCAGCTCCCCGAAAAATTCCACGGCCTGACCGACATCGAGGCGCGCTACCGCCAGCGTTACGTCGACCTCATCATGAACGACGAGGTGAAGGACGTCTTCCTCAAGCGCTCGCTCGTCATCCAAAAGATCCGCCAGTTCCTGGTCGAGCGCCGCTTCGTCGAGGTCGAGACGCCGATGATGCAGCCCATTCCGGGCGGCGCGGCGGCCAAGCCCTTCGTCACGCACCACAACGCCCTCGACATGAAGCTCTACCTGCGCATCGCGCCCGAGCTCTACCTCAAGCGCCTCGTGGTCGGCGGCATCGAGCGGGTCTTCGAGATCAACCGCAACTTCCGCAACGAGGGGATCAGCATCCAGCACAACCCCGAGTTCACGATGCTCGAGTTCTACCAGGCCTACGCCACCTACGAGGACCTGATCGCCCTCACCGAGGAGATGCTCGCGCGCCTGGCCCTGGAAGTCTGCGGTTCGACCGAGATCAGCTATCAAGGCGCCGCGCTCAGCTTCCAAAAGCCCTTCCGGCGCCTGACGCTCAAGGAAGCCCTCGTCCAGATCGGCGGCTTCGATCCCGCGATATTGACCTCGCGCGACAAGGCCCTGGCTGAGGCGAAGCGCCTCGAGATCCACTTGAAGAAGGAAAAAGAGGGCCTCGGCGCCATCTTGACCGAACTCTTCGAAGAAAAGGTCGAAAAACAGCTGATCCAGCCGACCTTCATCACCCAGTACCCGACCGAGGTCTCGCCGCTCTCGCGGCGCAACGAGGCCGACCCCGAGGTGACCGATCGCTTCGAGCTTTTCATCTACGGCCGCGAGATCGCCAACGGCTTCAGCGAGCTCAACGACCCCCTCGACCAGAAAGAACGCTTCCTCAAGCAGGTCGCCGCCCGCGAGGCCGGCGACGAGGAGGCCATGTACCTCGACCAAGATTTCATCACCGCCCTCGAGTACGGCATGCCGCCCACGGCGGGCGAGGGCATCGGCATCGACCGCCTGGTCATGCTCCTGACCGACCAGGCCTCGATCCGCGACGTGATCCTCTTCCCGCACATGCGGGCGAAAGGCTAGTTCCCCAAGCGCCATGAAAGCGCAGACCTTCCTCGCCGTTAAATTCCTCTCCGGAAAGGAGCGTAGCTTCCTCGTCTCCTTCCTGACCTGGATGGCGATCCTGGGCGTCCTTGTCTCGGTTGTGGCCTTCCTGGTCGTCGAGGCGGTGATGGTGGGCTTCGGTAAGGACTTGCAGGCCAAGGTCATCGGTTTTTCCCCGCACCTCTCCCTGGTCCTGAAGCCCGGCGCCAGCGCCGGCCCCGAACTTTTGCAAAGGCTCCGCGACCTGCCCGGCGTCGCCGGCGTCGCGCGCTTAGTCGACGGCGAGGCCGTCCTGCGTACCGAGGAAGACGAGACCCAGGGCGTCCGCGTCCGAGGCCTCGAGCCGGGGGCGGCGCGCTTCCCACCCTCTTTCCAGGTGTTCTTCGAGGAAGGGGAGGGCTGGGACTCGCTGCGAGCCGAGGGCGAGCAAGTCCCCGGCATCCTCCTGGGCCGCGAGCTGGCCTCGAGCCTCGGCGTCGTGCCCTTCCTGCGGGAAGGGGTCGAGCTGCTTTATCCCTTCGGTGAGGTGGGGCCCACCGGCGAGGTCGAGCCCAATTTGCGGCGCTTCCGCGTCGTGGGGACCTTCAAGTCCGGCTACTTCGACTACGACAATAAGTTCGCGCTCGCCTCCCTCGAGCAGGTGCGGCGCCTCTTCGGCGAGCATGCGCCCGAGCAGGTCGGCGTCACTTTCGCCAAGCCCGAGGAGAGCCTCGGGCGGCAGGGCGCCTTTCAAGGCCTTCCCGACGTCGAGCGCGTCGAGACCTGGCAGCAGAAGAACACGCGGCTCTTTTCGGCGCTGCGCCTGGAGCGTCTCGGGATGGCCTTCGTCCTGACGCTGATGGTCCTGCTTGCCTCTTTCAATATCCTCTCGATGTTGATGATGGTCGTCTACGAGCGCCGGCGCGACCTGGCGATACTCAAGTCCCTCGGCATGTCGGAGCGGGACATCTCGGGGATCTTCTTCCGGGCGGGGCTTTGGATCGGCGTCGTGGGCGGCTTGGGCGGAACGGCCTTAGGATTGGGGCTCTGTTGGCTGATCCAGACCGTGAAGCTCCCCTTGCCGGCGCCTTATTACCTGGAAGCCCTGCCGGTGGACGTGAACCCGCTCTGGATCGCGCTGACCTTCCTCTTGGCCTTAAGCATGAGCCTCGCGGCGACTTTGCTGCCGGCGCGGGAGGGGAGGCGGCTGACGGTGGTGGAGGCCTTGCGATACGAATGAGTTGGGACCTGTTCTTGGCAAAAAAATACCTCCGCAATCCCGCCAAGCGGGGGATTCGCCTCGTCCTGCGCCTGGCGGTGCTTGGCGTCGCCTTGGGCGTCGCGACCTTAAGCCTGACGCAGGCGGTGATGAACGGCTTCGAGCGGGTCTTTCGCGAGAGTATCTTGGGTTTCAACGCCCACCTGGTGGTGCTCAAGGACGGCGAGATGGCGGATCCGGTGGGCGAAGAAAAGGCGATCTTCGGCCAAATTTCGGAAGAGGCCCTGGCCGCCACGCCCTTCCTGTACAGAGAAGTGCTCTTGGTGGCCCATGGAAGGGTTAAAGGGGCGGTTTTTAAGGGCATCGATCCCTTGACCTTTGCCAGGGTCTATGCTGTAAAGACTCGCCGCGCGGGTGGCGCGCAAGTACCTGCAAAGATTGAAGAACTGCTGAAAGGCG
>JADYZQ010000086.1 GCA_020853015.1 Deltaproteobacteria bacterium | reverse complement strand
GCTGCCCATCGTAATGATCGCCGGTTGACAGCCCCGCGGGCCGAGTTTAGGACCCGCCCATGCTTATCGAAAAGATGGCCCTCGGGCCCTTCCAATGCAACTGCAGCATCCTCGCCTGCGAGACCACAAATGAGGCGATCGTCGTCGACCCCGGAGCCGAGGCGGAGCGTATCCTTCAAGACTTAAGGGAGCGGGGTTGGAAGCCGAAATATCTCGTCCACACCCACGCGCACTTGGACCACGTCGGCGCGACGGAGGGCCTGCATCGGGCCACCCATGCCGAGGTCTGCCTGCACCGCGAGGACGCCTTCCTCTACGACAACGTCGCGATGCAGGCGGCGCTCTTCCGCCTGCCAAGCTTCACGGTGCCCACCGTCACGCAGTGGATCGAGGACCGCGATGTCCTGAGCTTCGGGAATTACAAGCTGGAGGTCCTGCACACGCCCGGCCACACGCCGGGCAGCCTCAGCTTCTACGTGCCCACCGAGGCGGGGCCGCAGGTCTTTACCGGGGACACGCTCTTCATGGGCAGCATCGGCCGCACCGACCTCTGGGGCGGCGACATGCCGACGCTGCTGCGCTCCATCAAGGACAAGCTGATGGGGATGGGGGACGACGCGGTCGTCCATCCGGGGCATGGGCCCGAGACGACCATTGGCGAGGAGAAACGGCACAACCCCTTCCTGCGCCGGTCCTTTTAAAAGGAAATTCGAAGCGACTATTTTAGGAAAGACTCGAAGGCGTGGATGATCCGGCGCGAGAGGCGCAAGGCGAATTCTTGGTGGGCCTTGGTCTCTTCGAGCAACTTGGCGCCGTATTCCTTGTTGGGCAGCTCGCCGCCGTATTCTTTGACCCAGGAGGCGACCAGCTCTTCGGTGACCTCGGGGTGGAAGTTGAAGAGGTAGCAGTTGCCGTTGATGCCCGTCGATTGGTAGCGGCAGTTGGGGCTGGTGACGTACCAGTAGCCCTGCGGCGGGAAGCCGTTGAAGGTATCGTACCAACAGAAGACGGGGATTTTTTTCTCCTCGACATCGCCGTAGATCACGCTGTTGCGGGAGTAGTCGGGGTAGATCTCGGCGGTGATCCAGCCGATCTCGGTCTGCGGCGCCCGGGCCACCCAGCCGCCCTGGGCCTGGCAGAGCAGGTTGCCGCCCTGGCCGACGCCCAGCACCGGGAGGTGCGCCTCGAGGCAGGCGCGCAGGAAGGACAGCTCTTTATTGAGCCATTCGACCTGTTCGGCGCGGTCGACCTTCAGCTTGAGAGGGCCGCCCAAGGCGATGACGCCGGAGTAGTGCTTGGCCTGGTCGGGGGCCGGGAGGGTTTTGGCGCCCTCGTAGACCTTGCGGTATTCGTAAGGGATTTCGCGGCGCTTCAATTCGGCCTCGAAGCTGCCGGCGGTGAAGAGCGGGGCGTTTTGCAGGATGAGGACCTTCCCCATGTCGTGACTCCTGAAAGGGTTCAAAAGCGGGGGGATCCTAATCACCGGCCCCGTCGCTAGGCAATCCCTTTTTTTCCCGGGAATCGGCCGTCGGAACCCCGGGAAGTCCTTTGACTCCGGCCCTAACTCAAAGTATAGAAAGGCGAATTTCAGGGGGGTTCATTTTAGGCCTCGCGTTGGGGCTGGCGCGTAGCTTTCTTTCATCAGTCGTTGCTTAATTCAAAGGAGAAAAATCTATGAGTCTTTGGAAAAAGTCTTTAACCTTTTTGGCGGTCGGCGCCTTGCTGGCGGGGTCGGCGTCTTTCCACGACGCCCAGGCCGCGAAGAAGAAGGCCGGCGCCGCGAAGGCCGCGCCCGCCACGGGCGACAACGCCAAGATCTCGTCCGATCCGGATGCGCCCACGGTCAAGGAGCATCGCCTGCTGAAGTGGGAGGCCGTGGACCCGCCCGATCGCGGCAAGAGCCCCGAGTTCTTCATCCGCGGCGTCTACGTCGCGATGGAATCGATGGAGAACGAGGGTAAATCGAAGGACTTCTACCGCCTGACCATCCTCCCGGTCGAAGTGGTCGAAAATCCCTATCGTAACGTCGTCTACGACCACTTCGTCAACGGGCTCAAGCTCCCCGTCTTTCTCCCCAAGGACCTCAAGAAGCAATTCAAGAAGGGCGGCGTCGTCGAGATCAAGCTCTTCTACACCACCAAGGAAGAGCAGGCGATCGGGCACGCGAAGATGATTGCCTTCACCTACAACGAGCAGATCATCCCCTATCCCGCGGGACCCGCGTCTTACGTGAAGATCGGCGGCCTGGATCCCGAACAATACCTCAACGCCTTGAAGGGCATGGAGCTGTTCGGCGACAATCCCAAGGACAACGAGCTGAAGGTCGGCCTGGATGCCTTGGCCAGCAGCTCGCCCAACGCCGAGGTGAAGTCGAAGGCCACCGCCTTGCTCGCCGCCATGTACGGCGCGCAGCCCTCCGGCCAGGCCCTCCTGCCCGCGCCCAGCGCGGCCACGGCCGAGGCCCCGACGAAGGGCAAGAAGAAGAAATAGTTTGCCGTCCGGCAAAGAAAAACCCCGTTCCTCAGGGAACGGGGTTTTTTTTGACCAAAGTTTTTTCGGGTTAGGGCGCCGGGGGCGAAGGGGCCTGCGGCATCCCTTGGAATTCCTCGGTGAACTGGCTGACCCGCCACTTGCCGCCCTCCTGGCGGACCTTCACGAAGACCTTGCGGCCGCCGATGTCCTGGGCGTTGGAGTGCACCTCGAAGATGTAGCTCGCCTCGTCGGCCGCGCCGGCGGGCGGGGTGCTGGCCAGGCGCACGTCCACCTGGGGCTTGTCGGAGGCCGGGTCCGGCGCGACGCCCTGAAGCAGGGCTAACTGCTGCTTCAACTTGTCGGCGGCGAGCCCGCTGCTCATCTCGGAGGCGGCCTTCGTGTCCATCTTGACGTAGTAGGCCTCCATGAACTGCTTGGCGACCTGCTCGGCCTCG
>JADYZQ010000085.1 GCA_020853015.1 Deltaproteobacteria bacterium | reverse complement strand
CCTTCGCCTTGGGACTCAAGGGCAAGGCCGAGCCCGACAGCCGCGATTCGCTCAGCATTTCCAAGGTCAAGGCGGGTGTGGTCTCGAAGAAGAACATCCGCAACAAGGGCCTGGTCAAGTTCTCGCTAAAGGACAGCGACCCCAAGCCCTTCACGCAGGAATTCGTCGTGAAAAACACCAGCGGCGATAGCTGGCAGAACCTGACCATCACGGTGGAGGAAGGCCCGGCCTTTACGGTCACCGGTCCGGCGACCACGACGGTGGGGCCCGGCACGGCCGACTCGCCCGGCACGGCCGCCTTCAGCATCGCCTACAATCCCAGCGCCTCCGGCGCCGTGGACAAGGGAAAATTGATCGTCCACCTGACCAAGGCGGGTTCCACGGCGCAGACCGATTTGACCTTCGATCTCGAGGGCACGGTCGGCGTCGATCCCATCCTCGGCACCTACAAGTTGAAGATCGACTTCCTGGTAGCCTTCATCGACAACGCGTTGCAGACCAAGCCGGTTGAGTCGCTCGATTTCCGGGAGTTCCCCGACCAGGCCCCGCAGCCGCAGGCCCTCGAGTTCAGCGACCTGAACGAGGCCGAGGTCCAGCCGGTGGAAATCATTCCGATGGACTTCGACCCGCTCACCGCCACGCTCGCGCAGCGCCGCACCGCCCTGCGCATCTTCAACGCCCAGGGTTCCGGCCTGGTTCCCGGAGACGATTCGTCGATGTGCAACGAGCCCGACCCGATCAATGTGGCCTATCAGACCGGAGACTGCGCCTTCTTCTACTTTAACATCGGCATCAGTGAAAACAGTGAGGGCGTATACGACGAGGAGACCGGGAATATGACGATTCCCAACCTCAAGCTGCGCATCCAGAACCCCTACCACGGCAACGTCGGCGGCGTCTGGCCCCCCAGCAACCCCGGCCTGGGTTATCCGAACGACAATATCCTCGATACGACCTTGGATCTCTCCCTGACGACGCTGATCCTAGATAAGAAGGAAGAGGGCGACTTGGTCTTGGTGCCGGATCCGCGGATCAGCCGCAGCGATCTGAATCTGGCTTCTAAGGCCGACCGCCTGGGGGATCCGTGTCCGGAGGATCCTTTGACGGCTCATCCTCACATGAAGTGCTACCTGACCTCCGACGGCAAGTACGTCCAGGGCAAGCCGCTTTCCCTGAAACCCGGCACCGACGGCGTCTACGATGTCGTGGTGGTCGGCGTCGGGCAGTTCAAGCCGCGCTCGGTCGAAGCGGACACGCCGGTCTTCATGGACAACAGCCGCATCTACCTGGCCATTCAAGGCCGGATGTGCAAGGACGGCGCGAGCTGCAATTAGCATTTAGAAAGAAGTAGATCCTAAATCCCTCGTCGCGCCAGCGGCGGGGGATTTTTTTATCCGCCGCCCGCTTCCCGCTTCGCGTCGATCTCCTTCCACTGCTCCAAGGTCAAGGCGCCGGGGAGGGCGGGTTTTTTCTCGGCGATGGTAGGGTATTTTTCGCATTCTTTGGCGTTTACCTCGGTCCAGGCCTGGTACTTCTTGGGGACCTCCGATTCGGCGTAGATCGCTTCGACGGGGCACTCCGCGACGCAGAGGTTGCAGTCGATGCAGGTGGCCGGATTGATGTAGAGCATCTCCGGGCCTTCGTGGAAGGCCTCGACGGGGCAGACGACGGCGCAGTCGGTGTACTTGCATTTAACGCAATGCTCCGTGACGACATAGGTCATGGCGGGCCTCCCTTCTTTGCATGGATCGACGGCCATTATCCCAAAAATCCCTTTGAAAAATCTAATCTATTTCACGGTTTTTTTCCCGCGGTCGGCCCGCAACTATTTTTCGGCGGTGACGAAAATTTCTATATAAAAGTCCATGACTTCGGGGCCGGCCGTGGGACAAGGGGGAAGGCCTCTGAGGGTTCCGGGGGGCTGGTATGTCGATTTCATCCGTGCAGCGGGTTGTGCGTTACGCCGTCGGCGGGATCCTCTGGATCCTCGCCCTGTCCGCCTGCGAGTCCAATTTTGACCCGACCGTCTTGGAAGATCCCAAGCCGCCCGCGCCCGATGCGCCGGGGCCCGGCGAGGGCCAGGAATGCTTCGTCAACTTCCAGTCCATGCTCCAGCTCAAGGTCAGCGCCAAGCCTTCGAGCGAGGCCTTGGAGGTCTTGGACGCCAACCCGATCGCGATTCCCAGCATTCCCATCCAGGTGAACGGCGAGGAGGTCGCGATCCTCGGTGAGAAATTTCCCGACATCATCCTGACCCGTTTGAGCAACAGCGCGGACCTGCGCTTCGGCGGCGTGCACGGCTCCCGGGCCGTGGGGCGCCTCGATCCGGCCACTGGCGAGTTGGCCGTCGAAGGCATGCAATTCACCCTCGAGGTCTTGCAAAAGGGAACGACCGAGCGGCTCCTCGAAGGCGAGACCGCCATCGGCGGGATCCGCCTGCAGACGGGAGCGGTGACGGCCACCGGCAACCTCAATTCCATTCCGGAGCAGGGGAAGCCCCTGGACCGCAACGACCTTTCCCTGACGCTGGTCTTCGGCGTCACCCTCCCGGGGGATTTTTCGCCCTTGGTGCCGCTCAACGACATCCTCGCGGGCGGCGCGCTTACGGCGCGCTTCGTCGGCAAGCTCGACGCCCTGCCGGAAAACTGCGGCTCGGCCAACCCCGACAATCAGCCGCCCCCGGGCCAGGAACAGCCGCCGGGCCTCCACATCACCGTGGAGGGCCAGCCCGAGACCTCGCGCATCGATCTCGGTCTGGCCTCGGTGGTGCTGAAAAACCTGGGCGGCAAGCCGGCCTTGGATTGCTCGGCGGCGGAATTCCGCGGCGCGGTCTCGAAGCAGGTCACCATCAAGAACGCCGGCAGCGGCGAGCGCATTCTCAAATTCACCCAGCCCGTGGACTTGGACGACGATCCTAAGACCTCGCTTTGCGCCGGCGGTGGCGAATTCGTCCGCGGCTCGATCTCGATGCAGGACGGTGCGACCTGCAGCAAGGTACGGGTGGGCGGCCGGGAATTTCCTTTCGGCGAGTGCGTCCTGCCGCGGGCGGAGAGCGCGATCTCCTTTCCCGTCATGTATGTTCCTTTTAATTACATCGAACCCGGTCCCGGCGAGGATCCGCCCCAGGACACGGCGGAATTTATGCTGGATTTCGGCGGCGACAAGCCGTTTCGGATCGCCCTGAGCGGCCGCACCGTCCCGGACATCCGCGACGTCCTGAGCGTCTCGAAGGTCAACAACGGGACGATCTCGCCGCGCGAGGTGAAGAACAAAGGAAATCTCAAGATCGCGCTGGAAAGCGCCGCCGCGCTGCCCTTTACGCAGAAGATGGTCTTGAAGAACACGGGAACCGACGCCTGGGAAGAGGTGCGCTTCACCTTCGCCGACGGATCGGCCTTCTCCGCCGTTCCTGCCACCGAGAACCGCCTGCCCGCGGCGGGCGAGGGCGGGCCCGGGCTGATGGCCTTCGACCTGGTCTTCAATCCCGGCGCGGCGACCGTCGTGAACGACGGCGTCGAGATCCGCATGGTCAAGGTGGG
>JADYZQ010000084.1 GCA_020853015.1 Deltaproteobacteria bacterium | reverse complement strand
TCGTTCTGTTTTAATTTTTCGCCGGCCACGACCTGCAGCAACAGGGAGCGCTGCGCGCCATAAGCCTGGTAGAAGGCGTAGGCGGAGCCTTGGGCGTCTTTCTCCATCTCGGCCAGGGCCTTGAGGGAATCCTCGGCCTTGCCGTCCGCCCAGAGGCGGAGCGCGGCGACGAATTTTTCTCCGACCGCTTGGCCCGATTTTTTATAAGCCGCCTGCAGCTCGTCGAGGACGGCGGTCGTCGCCTTGGCGTCGCCCGCGAGCAGGCGCAGTCCCAAGGCCGATTGGTAGAAGGCCGATTTCTTCTCGGGATCCAGGCTCAAGCGGGCTTGACGCTCGAGCTCCTTGGCGTGATCGCCCAGCTTGGCGGCATCCGTGGGCGCCGCGGGCGTGATGGGGGTCACGGGAGCGCCGACGGCGGAAGGCCCCGCCGGGGGATTCGCCGGCGCGGTCGGCGCCGGATTCCCGGCGAGCCAGGCTTGAATGGCCTCGGAGTCCCGGGGGCTCAGGATGGAATTCGATTTCTTCGCGTAATCCAGGAAAAAGGGATTGGCCTTGTTCTGAAAACCGAAATTTCCCTGGGGTTGAGGCGAGGTATGGCAGTTGGAGCAATCCTGGGCGTCGCCGACCCCAGCGTCCTGTCCGGGGGCCCAGTCGAGAAAGGACTTCTCGTTATTTGTCACCTTCGGTGGAGTCATGTGCCGCCTTTAATCCTCAGGAGAAGGCACACGTCGCCAAAGTGTGCCTACCCTTTACCCACCCCTAGAGTTAGCAAGAGATATGCCAGGAAAATCAGGGGGAACGGCATTTAAGGAGCCTGAAATCATTGCATTTTCGCTTCGAATCGCTAATCTGAAGCCCTCGAGGCCTGAGGATGGATGTCGGGACCCCCGGAAACCTTCTCTATAATGATGTCTTCAGGCCCCATTGACGACCCCGAGGTGCCATGAGCTTCGAGCTATTCGCCGACCGTTTTCAAAACCCCCGACGGCTCTTCGAAGACCCCGTTTTCACCCTGTGGGCGGCGGAGGATCAGGAGCGGCGGCGTGCCGTTCAGGTGCAGGCCCTGTGGAGCCCAGGGCTTCGCGAGGACGTCGGGCTGGTGCGCCAGCTCGAGGCCTTGCAGGCCTTCGAGGACGCCGCGCGCGGCGAGGCGCCGGAGTGGATCGCCTTCGGCGACCAAGGCCTGCTGGTCCGGGAGCGCGTCCCCGGTCGCCTGCTGTCGGAGGTGGCCGACACCCAGCGCGACGAGGTCTACCTGCTGTGGCTGCGGCAGGCGCTGGAGGTTCTCGTCCGCCATCACGACGCGGGGCTCTGGCACCTGGCGCAGGGGCCGCTTTCCTGGGTCCTGACGCCGGACGGGGAGGGAGGTGAGCGCCTGGTCCTGGCCGATTTCGCGCTGTTTCCCGATTTGCCGCTGGGATGGCGTTTGCACCCCGACAATCTCGCCGCCCTCGCGCCGGAATTTTTCCAAGAGGCGCCACTCGACGCCCGAGCCGATCTCTATGCGCTTGCTTGCCTTATCTTGCGGCAGCGCAGCCCCAAGGCCTTCGATCGCATCCACGGCCTGGGAGGCTGGATCGACCTCCACCTCGGCGGTCGCGTCGCGTCGTTGGTTCCGAAGACCTCCTCGCCCTTGAACGAGCTACTGCGCAAACTTTTGCAAGCCGATCCCCGCACCCGCCCCGCGGACGCGCGCGCCGCCTTGGCCGAAATTCCGGGCGCCGAGGCCCCGCCGGAGACCGCGACGCCGATTGCCGATTGGATCTACGAGCGGGTGTCGCGGCGGCAGGCGACCTTGTATTTCCGCTCGGCCTTCGACCTGTTGCAGGCGGGCGATCCTCGCGGTCGCGACCTGATCGAGTCGACGCCCGGCGCCTTGCGCGAGGCCTATCCCGGCTGGATCGGTTATTTGCGCGCGGAGGCGGCGCGCCGCGGCGGCGACGAGGCGGCGGCACAGCGGGCCTTTCGCGAGATGGAAGCGGACCTGGCCTCGCGTCCCGATCCCCGCCTCAAGGCCTTCGCCGCGCTTTCGGAGCTGCGTCTGCATGCCGGCGCCGGCGATGCGGAGGCCCCCGGTTCGGCCTTGAGCCGCGCGGAGGCGGCCCTGCAAGGCAACCAAGACCCGGAGTTGGCCGCCGAGCTCGATCTTGAGAAGGCCGCCGCGGCCGCGGCGCGCCTCGATGCGACGCGGGCCCTGCGGGAGTACGCGGAGGCCTGGCGCCTGTTGCGCGAGTCGGAAGCGGCGCCGTTGCGCGAGGCCGCCGGCCTGGGTCTGGCGGAGCTGCTGGGCAGTCACGGCCGCGCGGAAGAGGCCTGGGAGATCCTGCAAGACTTGACGGCGGCGAAGGAGCCGCGCGACCCCGCGGGCTTGGACCTCGCCGCCGCCCTGACCGCCCTGCGCCTGGGCCGCTTCGAGGCCGCGAAGGAGCTCTTTTACCGAGGCAAGTCGCGGATCAGCGCGCAGAAGGACCTGCGCCGCTTGATCTGGGCCTCGGCGCAGGAGCTGCGCCTGCACCTCGCGCAGGGCGATTTCGCCACCTTGGGCCGCGAGCTTCGGGTCTTGAAGGTGCGCGCCCGAAGCCAGGAGGGACCGCCACGGCTATTGGCGATGGTCGAGTTGGCGGCGGCCTTGAGCCAGGCGCCGCGGACCCCACCTTCCGAGGTCGCGGAGTGGGAAGGGGCGCTCGCCGCCTGGGCGGGGACCGAGGCGCCGTTTCGCGACCTGCTTTGGCCTCCCGCCGAGAGCTGCGAATGGCTGGCTCGCGCCGCGCGACTTTGGGGGCGCGAGGCCGAGGCGGCCGCCTTGGAGGCGCGGGCGAAGGCCTTGCGGCCGGATTTTTCGCAACTGCCTTCCGCGGCGCCGCCGGTCGCCCCTAAACCCCCGCCGGCACCGCGAGCCGCGGCAAAGCCGCCCGCGCCGCCCGCCGAAGCTGCCCGGTCGCCGCTCGAGGAAGCGATGGTTGCTCCACAAATTGTCCCCGAGTCGTCTCCCCCGCCGGCGAGCGCGGCTCCTCCCGCGTCGCAAGATTTCGCGGAACTCGAGCGCCTGCGTGCGGAAAACCGCGCCTTGAAAGAGCGGATCCGCCGCCTCGAGCAGGAGCTGTCGCAGTGGCGCACCGCCCATGCCGCGCCGCGCGAGGCCGACGCGCCCCTGCCGGCCTCGCACGTGGCGGATTTGGCGGCGGTGCGCGAGCTGATGGAGAAGCGCTCCATCGTCGCGACGCTGCGCAAGCATTTGGGAAATCGCATCGAAGCGGCGCGCGAGCTGAAGATTCACCGGCGCACCCTGTTCGAAAAGATCCGCCGCTACGGCCTGACCGACGAGGATTTCATGCCGGGCCTCGAGGAGATCGAGGCCACCCTCGCGGAGTGCCGCGGCAACAAGCGCTTGGCGGCCGAGCGTCTAGGCATGAGCCGAAGTTCTTTCTACCGCCGGCTCAAGGATCTGAAAAAATAAGGCCCCCGTAACCCCAGGATCGGAATCAGGGCCCCCAAAAACCACCCCAGGAAGAAAAGATCGGCGCGGGTTTTCGCCGCGGGATGAAGCGCGCAGCCCGCCGCCTTGCCGTTCGCCGCGGCGCCGCCGGATTTGTCCGTCGAGGGCGCCTCGGGCGCGCCGAGCAGGAAATGATCGGCGCCGGCCTCCGAGCCGGGAAGGGGCAATACGCCGCCTCCGCCGGGAGCTCCGTCGCCGCCCGGCGCGGCTTCCCCGGGCGCGGGGGGCGTGGCCGGTTCTGCGGGCGAGGCGGGCGTGGCCGGAGTCGCGGGGCTGGGAGCCGTCGGGCAGTAGTCCGCGCGGCAGCCGAAGGACTTGACGCACTCGCAGGGCTTCTTCGTGCCGCAGGCCGCCTGGAAGGCGGCGACCCCGGCCTCGGGCTTCGAGCACTGGGCGGACGGCACGTCGCCGCAGGCCTGATGGTAGTTCCGGATGGTCTCGCCGGTTTCCGAGAGCATCATGCAATAGGTCGCGCTGACTTGGGTGACGGCCTCGTATTTGGGCTCTTCGCGAAGGACTTGGTGTTCCGCGCGGACGGTGGTGACGGCCGTGTATTCCACCAGCGGCTCGACCGTCGAGGCGCAGCCGGCGCCGATGCCCAGCTTTTGGATGCATTCGTGGCTGTAGCGTTGGGCGACGTCGCCGGGGGTGTTGACGCAAAGCCAGTAGTAGTCGTCCCAGGTCTTTTGCTGCGCGAGATTTCCGAAGTAATCCACGCCCGG
>JADYZQ010000083.1 GCA_020853015.1 Deltaproteobacteria bacterium | reverse complement strand
TTGGCCCCGCCCTTGAGGTGGTGGATGCAATCCTTCTTGCCCTCGAGGCGGCCCGTGCACTCCAGCACGATGTCGACCGGCGTATCGCTCCAGTTGATCTTGGTGATGTCGGGGATCTTGGAGACGAGGACCTTCCTGCCGTCGACCACGAGGGCGTTCTCTTGGGTCTCGACCGTGCCTTTGAAATTGCCGTGAACCGAATCGTATTTCAGCAGGTGGGCCAGCTCCGTCATGGGGGCCAGGTCGTTGATCTTGACCACCTCGAATTGGGGATCGCCCTGGGCGAGACGGAAAATGGTGCGACCGATGCGGCCGAAGCCGTTGATGCCGATGCGTAGTGCCATAATGCTTTATAACTCCATGAGTTAGAGGCCTTTTTTTAAGGGGGAAAACTACTAATCATACGCCCTACCCGCTGTCAAATCATTCAATAATTTTCCACGGATGCCGGCTCGGGGACAAGGGGCTTGGCGGCGGGGGGACCTCGAGCCGGGACTCGGGCGCTGCCGGCCTAAGCGGGCGAAAAAGGTCGGGTATTAGCGGCGGGCACCAAAATCCGGAGGGCGCGGGGCACCAGTTCGAAGCTCACCCGGGGCGCCCGCAGGAATTCCCCGTCCAGGCCGATCGGCAGATCCCCGGTGTAGGAGACGATCTCCATCCGCGTGCCCTCGGCGTAATGAATCCTGGGGTGCTTAAGCTTCTTCTTGGCGTAGAGGCTGGGCAAGCGCCGCAGCAGGGAAAAATAACCGACCCGCTCGGCGGTCATCAGAAAAAACTTCCCGTCGTCGATCTCGGCGCCGGGCGCGATGCACATGCCCCCGCCGAAGTAGCGGCTGTTGGCCGCCACGGCGATGAGCAGGACCATGTCTTTCTCCCAGGTAGACCCGCCCGTCTCCAGGATCCGGATCTTGACCCGCGGCGCCCGGTAGCTCCAGACCGCCTGCAGGGTGGATTTCAGGTATTCCAAAGAGCCCAGCCGCTTCCGCGAGCCCGCGACACGTCGCACCACCTCGCCGGAGATCCCGGCGTCGGCGATGTTCATGTAATACCGGACGACCGGGCCGTTCGCATAGCCCAACTCCGCCCTGCCGACGTCGGCGGGGACTTCTTTCGCTTCCAAGATCCAGGAGTCGTCTTTCGGAAAGGTAAATATTTCGGCGAGATGCCGGAAAAAATCCCGCCCCGTGCCGGCGGACACCAGCCCCACCGCGGGCCGCGCCTCCGGCGGGAGGGCCATCACGCCGTTAACCACCTCGTTGAAAGTCCCGTCGCCGCCCACCGAAAAGAGGCGCCGGACGCCCGCGCGCCCGGCCTCCTGGGCCAGGAGGGAGGCGTGCCCGGGGGCTTCGGTGGCGAACAGCCGGGCCTTGGGCAGTCGTTCCCTCGCGAAACTCCGCACGGCCTCCAGCCGCGTCCGGGCCCGGCCGCTGCGGGCCATCGGGTTCAGAATGAAAGCCGTCGCGTCCATGGCGCCGATAACCTATCCTTCGTTCGCCGGCGCTTCGGCCGGGAGGATGTGCTCGTTGAGAAACTCGTAGAAATCCTGGACCTCGAAGCCCCGCGCCAGGCGGCGGAAAACCGCCTCGGCCTTCGCGTCGGCGGTCAGCAGCTTGCCGATCCCGCGCGCGGCCAGCTCCTCAACGGTGCGCAGCGCGATCTTCTCGCCGAACTCGGGAAACACCAGGTCGTAGCTCCCCTCCGTGCCGGAGCTCAGGCTGTCCAGGCCCGACCACGAGAGCTCCAGCGGCGGAAAGCCGGTGAGCTCGCTTAAAATTCGCCGCGGCAGCTCGACCAAGCCCAGGTAACGGCTCAAGTGCGAGGGGTCGTGGTAGGCCAGGCGCCGCTTGATCTTGCCGCGGCTGCGGTAGTTGGAGTGGCGCAGGTAAGGCTCGAGAAATTCCATGAGCGGCACGCTGCTCCTTTCGAGGGGAAATCCCAGGTCGGCGTACTTTTGCTTGAGCGTGACGCAGCACTCCGGCCCGTCGCTGACCACCCACCTGTAGTCCTTCATCGAGTAATACTGCACCTCGGCGACCTCTTGGAACTCGGTGCGAAAGCCAAGGGCGTCCAGCGGCGCTCCGCAGCATTGGATGGGCGTCTCCACCAGCGAGACGCCCTCGATGCCCAGCTTCTCGAAGAGCTCGAAATAAACGCCGATCCGCTCGGGGAAATAATGCATCGTGTGGCAGGAGGGTTGAAGCAGCACCTCCTTGCCCCGCTTCGCCTCGGGCTTCGGCCCATGCGCTCGGACCCGCTCGAAGAGGTCGAGGCCGTAGGGATTGTTGGCGGCGGCGAAGCGTTCTTCGAGGGTGTAGACCGGGGCGGGGGCGGCGTAGTTCTCGACCGCCATGCGCCGGATCTCGGCCAGGGCGGAGGGCACGTCGTTGCCGTGCTCGCAGTACTGCTGGCAGTGCAGGCAATTCACGCACTGGTAGACGGCGGCGACCATCGCCTCGCTGAGCGGCAGGGTCTTGTCGGTCAGCCAGCGCGCGATCTCCATCTTGCCCCAGGGCGTGTAGGTCTCGCTGGCAGTGGCCTCGGCGGTCGGGCAGCTGAAGCGGCACATCTTGGGGCAGTAGGTGCAGTAATCCATCATCTTCTTGAGCTCGCTCCTCATGCGCCCTCCTTCAGGAAGGCCGCCAGGGAGCGGTGGCTCTCCGGCAGTTCCTGCCGCCGGCGCTCGGAGCGCTCCAAGGCCGCCGCGATCGCCGCCCGCCGCAGCAGCGCGTCGAGATCGCCCTCGTCCCGCCCCGACTTGAAGCCCAGCGCGCGGCCCTGCTTGCCCAAGGCCAGGTCTTCCAAGGCCTCGCCGTAGCTCCGCATCCAGCCCTCGGGCCCCCACCACGAGAAGGCCGCCGCGCGGTCGAGCAGGGACATGCCGTCCAAGATCTGCATGGCCTCCTCGGAGGCGAGGCGGGCGCGCAGCGGCAGCGGCCAGCGCAGCTTGAGCAGGGATTTCTCGAAGGCCTCCAGGTCGCGTTCCTGAGCGAAGGCGTAGGCGCGGCACTCGCGGTGCGCGGGTTTGGGGAAGATGCGCAGCGTCGCCTGGATGGGCAGGCCCAGCCACTCCCCCGAGCCGATCGCCATCTTCTTCAAGCCGGGACCGGCCGCGGAGCGCGGCGTCTTGACGTTGGCGTAGAGGGCGCCGCCCGCCTGCGCCAACTTCAGTTGGAGGCAGAGGTCGTCGATCCCGCCGAAGGCCGCGGCGTAGAGGTTGGGCAGTCGGCGACTCAGGGCCTCGGCCAGCAGGGCGCGGTTGTCGGGGAGGGCGAAGTAATTCAGGGTGTAGCCTTCCGCGCCGACTTTGTCTTCGAGGGCCGCGACGCTCAGATCGGTGTCCGCCGTGACCAAGAGCGAGATCGGGTCGATTTCAATCATGGGCGAGCCCCAGCTTTCCGGGATTGAGGATCCCCGCGGGGTCGAGCTTCCGCTTCATGCGATTCAACCAATCCATCGCCTGCCCCCACTCGTCCTTCATGAAGGCGGCCTTGAGGACGCCGACGCCGTGGTGGTGGGTGATCGTGCCGCCCGCGGCGACGCAGGCCTTCAGCGCCTCGGCCCAGATGCGGTCGTAGAGCTCGCGGCTCGCCTCGCCCTCGCCCCGGTAACCCAGGAAGGTGAAATAGATCGAGCAGCCCTCCGGATAGGCGTGGCTGAAATGCGCCATCACCAGGCCGTGCCGGGAGATCGCCGCGCGCACCCGGTCGTAGAGGTTGCGCAGGTTGTTCCAGGTGGTCGCGACCTCCATGGTGTCGGCGAAGAGGCCGGCGTCGAAGAGCGGCGACAACTTGTAGGAGACGCTGTAGCGATGCTTCAGCCAATAGCGGCCGGGTCCTTCGCCCAAGTCCTTCGCCTTGAGCTCGACGCAGAGCTCGCGTGCGCGGGCGACCTGGGCCCGCGTCAATTCGGCCGCGCCCTGGAAACCGAGGATCAGCATGCATTGGCCGGGCAACAGGCGCATCGCCTGCCGCAGCAGGGCGGGCCGCTTGAGGGCCAGCTTGAGCGAGGCGTCCTTCGCCCAATGCAGGAGGGGATTCAGTATTTGGGCCAAGCCGTCGAGGACCGAGGGTTCGACGCCCTCATTCTTGTAGGAGGAGAAAAGGACGGTGTCGAGCTCGTCGTAGAGCCGCACCACGGCGGGCTTTAAGCCGGCCTGCAGGATCTTTCGGATGGCCTCGAGGCCCTGGTCGAGCCGGGCGAAAGAGAAGCCCAAAAAGGTCTCGCTCTCCGGCTGCGGGTGCACGCGCAGCGTGGCTTCGGTGACGACGCCCAGCGTCCCCTCCGAGCCGAGGAAGAGCTCTTTCAAGTCGAGCTCGCCCGGGGAATCCGCGACGTCGGCCAGCTCGACGATGCGCCCGTCCGCGAGGACGACCTGCATCCCCTCGACCATGTCCTCGATTTTTCCGTAGAGGGAGGAGAATTGCCCGGCGGAGCGGCAGGCCAGGTAGCCGCCGAGGGTCGCGACGTAGATCGAGGAAGGAAAATGTCCCAAGGTCAGGTTACGGCGCTTCAACTCGCGCTCGAGGAGTTCGCCGTTGATGCCGGCCTGGGCGCGCACGGTCATGCGCGCGCCGTCCACCTTGACGATCCGGTTGAGCCGCTTGAGGTCGAGGCTGATCCCGCCGCGCAGCGCCCAGGTCCCGCCGCAGACGCCGGAGCCGCCCCCGAAAGGCACCACGGGGATGCCGCGCTCGCTCGCGAAGGCGAGGACCTTCGCCACCTCGCGCGCGGATTCGGGCCAGACGACGGCCTCGGGGGGGAATTTCACCTGGTTGTCGCGGACCCAAAGGATGCCCTTGCTGCAGGAATCGCGGCCGTAGCTGAGGCGGTCGGGCGGGGAGGCGCTCACCTGGTCGGGCCGCAAGAGCCGGCTTAGATCGCGAAGCAGCTCGGGTTTGACCGTGGCGAGTTCCATCGTTAAAACTTTCTAAGGTGTTTCCCCGGCGGGGGCCAGGAAATTCTCCAGGAATGCTTCCGGCTTAGGCCGTGCCGCGCGCGGTCTCGAGGGCCTTGGCCTCGATAAACTCGAGGGCCTCCTTGACCGGGACGCGATTGGGGCAGACGCTCTCGCAGTTGCGGCAGCCCTCGCAGAGACTCAAGTCCACGCCCGCCGCCCAGAAATCGCCGGTGGCCCGCGTCAGCGTGGTCACCAGGGCGCTCGGGCCCGGAAAGGACTCTCTCGGCAAGGTATCGAGGGCGGGACAGGCTGCGTCGCAGAGCCCGCAGTTGAGGCATTGGGAAAAGCGCAGCAGCCAGGTCTTGTCGACGTGGCTTAAGGGGACGAGGCGGTCGGCGCGGTAGTGGTCCAAAAAGGCCCGGTAGCCGTTGTCCTGAAAGGGCCGCTTGAGGAAGTGCAGCACCAAGGCCCAGGCGAGATTGAGTTTGGCGAGGAGGGAACGCATCTGGACATCCATGCTAAACCCGGGGCAAAATCCTTAAAAGTTAAAAATTTATCTATAGTTACGCCGTGGCGCCAAAAGGATTGACATTGGATTTTTCGTATGGCTAGTATCCGGCCTCTTTTCGAGGAACGAGCCGTTCAAACAAAGAATCGTTAGGTTTTTTATGGGTTTAACCAAGAGCTTCACCAAAGAGAAATCCCCCCGCAACTGGGTCCTCGTCGACCTGCAGGGCCAAGTCCTGGGCCGCGCCGCGAGCCGCATCGCCATGATCTTGCGGGGCAAGACCAAGGGCCAATTCACTTCGCACGACGACGTCGGCGACTTTGTGGTCGCGATCAACGCGAAGGGTGTCCGCCTCACCGGCAACAAGATGCAAGAAAAGATGTACTACCAACACTCCGAGTACATCGGCGGCTTGAAAGAGTTCACCGCCGAGAAGCTCCTCGAGCGTAAGCCCGAAGAGCTGATCCGCCGGGCGGTGAAGGGCATGTTGCCCAAGACCTTCCTGGGCAAGAAGCAGCTCAAGAAGCTGAAGATTTATCCCGGCGCGGACCACCCGCACCGCGCGCAAACCCCTGAAGTGGCGAGCCTCCCTACCCGCCAATACAAGAAGTAGCAGAAGGACGATTCCATGG
>JADYZQ010000082.1 GCA_020853015.1 Deltaproteobacteria bacterium | reverse complement strand
TCCATCGAGGTGGTCGCCGTGAAATTGACCGCCGCCTTGAGGATGACGATGTCGCCCAGCCTAATCGGCGAGATGAAGTGCAGGGCGTCCATGCTGGCCGTTACCGCGACCTTGCGGCAGTGGCGGCTGGCGACGACGGCGGCGGCGATGTCGGTCCATTCCATGATGCGGCCGCCGAAGATGGTGCCGAGCGCGTTGGTGTCGCTGGGCAGGACGAGGTGGGTGAACTCGGCGGAGGAACGAGAGACGGGTTTGGATTCCATGAGGCCCTTTCGATCGGCCCGCGGACTTATTTGCCGCGGACCAGGTTCACGGCGAGCAGCAGGCCGAAGAAGGCCGCGCCGTAATAGGACCATTCGTAATGGGAAAACCCCTGCTTTTGCAAGAGATAACCCAGGTTGAGGCCGGCCAGACCCAGCAGGATGTAACTCAGGCGGTGCAGGGCCGAGCGGATGCCGGCGGCGTCGCGCCCCGCCGTCTTCGACCGGATCTCGATCTCGCCCTTATTGAGCATCCTTAGGGTGCGCTCGAGCTCGGTGGGGAGCTTGAGGTAGCTCAGCAGGACCTCTTTCACCGCGTCGACGATCAGGTCGGCGAAGGTACGGTCCTTGCCCAGGACGAATTTCTCCGCGTAGGGGATGATGATGTTGAGCGGGTTGAGGTTGGGGTCGAGGTGGGTGGTGAGGCCGACCAGCAGGATCAGCGCCCGCTCGAGCAGGGCCCAGTCCTTCGGGACGTTGAAGGTGTTGAGCAGCTCCTTGATCGAGATGTTGAGCTTGCGGAACTCCAACAGATCCTCGAGACGCTGCTTGTTCTGGATTTGGAAGTTCTTCAGCTCCTCGATCTTGATGTCCTTGAGGCGCTCGTAGAAGAACTCGACGATCTTGTCGAAGACCTCCTCGTCCTGGGTCTTGGCGATGAAGCCCATCTCCTTCATGGCCTGACTGATGACCTGGTTATCGCGCTTGATGATGCCCTCGAAGAACTTGGCGATGCCCTTGCGCATCGGCTCGGAGATGCGCGCCACCGCGCCGAAGTCCATCATGATGATGCGCGGCACCAGGCGCTTCTCGACGAAGGTACGGGGCGGCTCGCCCTCGGCCTCGGGCTCGACGACGACCTCGACTTCGGCCTCGCGGGCCTGGACGAGGAAATTCCCGGGGTGCGGATCGGCGTGGTAGACGCCGTCGAGGAAGATCTGCTTGCAGTAGGCGTGGATGATCTTGGTGGCGACCTCGCTCGGATTGAGCCCCAGTTCTTGCAGGCCCTTGAGGTTGCTGATCTTGACCCCTTCCATGAACTCGAGGGTGAGGACCCGCGAGGTGCTGCATTCCCAATGCACCTTCGAGAAGCGCATGTCCTCGTCGCCGGCGAAGTTTTGGGCCAGGCGCTGGAGGTTTTCACCCTCCTTCTTGAAATCCAGCTCCCCCAAGACCACCTCGCGGATCTCGACATAAGTCTTTTTCAGGCCGTACTGCGGGAAGATCAGGTGCAGCAGGCCGAAGATCCGCTTCAGCGTCTTCAAGTCGACCCGGACGATCTCTTCGATGTCGGGATACTGCACCTTGACCGCGAGTTTTTGCCCGGCGGCGTTCCAGGCGACGTGCACCTGCCCCAGCGAGGCGCTGGCGATGGGCTGTTTTTCGAACTTGGCGAAGTATTCGTCCGGCCGCCGTTGAAACTCCTCGAGGAAGCGCCGCTCGATCTCGGCGTAGGGCGCCGGTGGCACCGAGTCTTGCAGGCCCTCCAGCTCCTCGGTGAAGGCCTTGGGCAGGAAGTGTGTCATGATGCTGATCATCTGCCCGACCTTGATGAAGAGACCCTTGAGCTCGAGGATGTTCTTCTTGATCTGCTTGGCGGTCTTGAGGTGGGTCGCCTCCCAGCGGCTTTCCATGCGGGCCTCGCCCAGAAAGCGGCTGAGCAGCGACAGCCTGAAATAACGCGCCAGGATGACGAAGGTCAGCCAATAGACCTTGAGAAAGCGGAGTTTGCCGACGGAGGAAGCGGGGCGGGCCATCGCCCGCACCTTATAGAAGGACGCTCCAAGAGGCAAGTTTGTCGGCCGGGCCGGACCGCGGATCCCGGCCTTGCCAGGTCCGGGGCTTTGTCCTAGGGTGGCGGCAAGAGAGTTATGACCGCTATGAAGATCCGCGTCACCGCCATCCCCGAAGAGGGACTATTCCTCGAATTGGACCAAGCCACGAAGTGGTTTCATGCCCTGTTGCGCGAGCGTTTTTCCGAGATCCACCCCGGCGGGGCCCCCGCTTCGGGACGGATCGAGCTGCAAAAGACCTTGCAAAACGTCGCACTCTCCGGCGACCTGAGCATCGCCCTCCATCCCTCTTGCGCCAGCTGCGGGAAGGCCTTCGATTCGCGGCTCGAGGTGCCCTTGCTGCGCAACCTGGCCCCCTATTTTTCGGGCCCCCGCGAGGGCCTGCTCAGCGAGGAGGAAGAGATCGAGCTGAGCGCCGAGGACCTCGAATTCAGCTTCTATCACAACGACGAGATCGATTTAGGCGAGATCGTCTCCGAGGAGATCACCCTAGCCCTGCCGATTCGCTTTCTCTGCAAAGAGGACTGTCGCGGCCTCTGCCCCCGCTGCGGGGCCGACCGCAACGAGGGCTCCTGCGCCTGCGCCGAGGAAGTCGAGGGCTCTCCCTTCGCGGTCCTCAAGGGCTTGAAGCTTAAGTCCTAGATTTTCTTTGACTTATTGGGCAGCCCTCGGAACAATATCCGACAAATCATCCCCATCCTTCTTTTTTCGGGAGGTCCGCCATGCGGAAGTCGCTGCTTTATCTCTGGAATTTTGCCTTGATCGCCCTGCTGGGAGCGGGTCTCTTCGCCTTGAATCAGGCGAGGGGCTTGCGGGCCCAGACCGTCGCTTTCCAAAATTCCAACAGCTCCTGCGAGCAAGAGAACGTGCTCTGCGTCAGCGCATCCCCCGCGCCCTTCAGCTGCCGCGACGCGATGAGCATCGCTTGTAAAAACGTCACGGGCGGGGCCGACTTCAACGGCGACGGCTTTTTCGACTGCGCGACGGCGAGCAGCTTTTTCCCCAACACGACGGGCGCCGACTTGGACGTCTCGGTCCTGATCAACACCGGCAATATGGGGCCTTGCACCGGGGGAGTAGTCGACCAATTCAACGCCTCGGCGGATTACGAATTGGTCTATTCCGACACGACCTTCGGCATCGACTTGGGGTCCATCGTCGTCGGCGGTATCGGCGGGGGGGCCTTCGACGACTTGGCCGTTCCCTCGGGCGAGAACACCCTCAATCCCGCGAGCAACAAGATGGTCACCGCCTTCAGCGTCGCCGGCGGGGGCTTCGGGCCTCCCGGGGCCGCGCCGACCAGCACCTCCGAGGCCGATTGGAATCCCACCCCCAATACGGTCATCGGCACCCGTTCGATCGAAGGGCAGCGAAACGCCGCTCTCCTGGATTGCGACGGCAACGGCACTCTCGACGCGGCGGTGGCGGGCGGCGACTCCGGGACCGACTTCTACACGCTCAACATCATGTTGAACGACGGCAGCGCCCTGCAGGACGTCTTGCCGGGGGACGACTTCGACACGACCATTCCCTTCGACACCTCCAGCCCCAATCCCATCATGAACGTCGCCGTCGCCGATTTCGACGGCGCCGGCGGCCCCGACGTGGCCGTGGCGGTTTCGAGCAATTTCTTCGGGCCGGACACCATCGCGATCTGCCTGAACAACGGCGGTTGCGGCTATACCTGCTCTCAAGAGGTCGACGTCAACAGCCTCTTCGCGCCGCAGCAGGACCTCCGGATGTCCTCGATTGCGGCCGGGGACTTCGACGGGGACGGCAATGCCGACGTGGTGATCACGACCCCCGGATTGAACGGCACGGCGGGCAACGAGGTGGGGATCCATTTCTTTATGGGCGACGGCGCCGGCAATTTGGCCACCCCCGGCATTCATGTTCCCTATCAGCCGACGGGAAGAGGGATGCCTTTCGTGCTGACGACGGGATTTTTCAATAATGACGACGCCGACGACGTCGCGCTTTCCTACGAAGGCGGGTTGGGCAACAGCAATGTCGGGGTTTTCGTCATGGATGCGGCCCGCACGGTGACCGCGACTACCCTGGCTTATTCGGGCGCGAACCCGGTGACGGACCGGGGCGGCATCGACGCCGTGGATCTGGACAACCAAGGTTGCGACGATATCGTATCTCTTGCCTCCGAAGAGATCGACATGGGGACGTTTATCGACGTCCAGAGGCACGCCTACGTCTTCCTGAACGACGTCGAGACGATGTCCGCCATCGCCGGTGCGGATCAGGTGGCCGACTTGGATACGCCGCTCGCGATCGCCGGCGCCGCCTGCGCTTTGACCCCCGCGGATCCCGGCGCCGTCGTCAACATTTCCTGGACCCTGGCGCCCGCGACAGGGGCCACGCTTTCCGGCGCGGACACCCTGACTCCCGCCTTCACGGCGACCGAGCCCGGCGCCTACACCCTCACCTTGAATTGCAACACCCGCTGCACCGGCGACACCACCGACTCCAAGGTGGTGACCGTGGGGGCGGTGCCTCCACCGCCGCTGCCGGGCGACACCCAGGGGGGCTGTCTGGCGAGCCTGACTTCGGAAGCGGGCAAGAATGCGAGATGGATTTATGCGGTTCTCCTGTTGGCTCCCCTGGCCTTTTTCTTGCGACGCTTGGGTCGCAAGGGGGCGGTGTTGCTGGTGGCGGTGACGGCGGCGGCGAGCTGGGCTTTGCCGGCGCGGGCGTTGACGACGTCGTTCAGCGTGAACACGTTCGAGCCGACGGTGGACG
>JADYZQ010000081.1 GCA_020853015.1 Deltaproteobacteria bacterium | reverse complement strand
AGGGCAAGGAAGTCTTAGTGGCCTCCTGTCCCCCGGAAGAGGAGTACAAGAAGGTCAAGCTCAAGAAGAAGCCCAAGACCGTCGCGGTGGTCGACGAGGACTCCTGCGTGGGCTGCGAGTACTGCGTTCACGTCTGCCCCATCCCCAACTGCCTGGCCCTGGTCTCCCGCGAGGACAACCCGGCCCAGATCGAGACCACCTGCGTGGTCAACGAGGACACCTGCATCGCCTGCCGCAACTGCGAGACCGCCTGCCCCTACGACGCCATCCACGTGGTCAAGCGCGAGGAGATCGAGCAATGGAAACACTCGGTCAACCTGCCCAAGCTGGCCGTGGGTGAAGAATAACTATTTGATTTTATTAGATTTATAATATTGTTTGAAAATACTTCGCAACGGATCGTCGAAGCCCTCGATAATAAGTACAGAATTCCAAAACGATCCTCCTTTTAAAGGGCCCCTTCGGGGGCCCTTTAAGTTTTTATAGACCCCCTCTTTAAGCGCCAAGTGTGCGCCCCAAGACCCGGACCCCAAGCGAGCTCGCCGCGACAAGAAAGATCCCCCAAAAAATCCCTGGCGCCATTGAATGATTTTCCCGCCCAAGGATTCCGCCTCCCAACGAGCAGCCTCCGCCATTGACCCATTGGAGGCCGACCGTCGGACCGGGGCAAGGGAGCGACTGGCAATCCTCGGTCGATTCCGGCTCGTCTGCGCCGTTGCCCGGGGACTGCTGCCGTTCCTGGCAAGAGGGCTGCGGCGCGCAGTCGGGATCCGCGCAATCGACCGACCCGTCGCCGTCATCGTCGGCATCGTTGCCGCACTGCTCGGCGGCTTGGAGCACCTGGACGCAGGGAGAAAATTCGGAAGTATCGCCGCCATCCAAGGAGGTGGCGGTCGCCGTGAGAAAAAAGCCTCCCTGCGCCGGCAGAGTCGTGGCAAAGCTCATCGCTCCGGCGGTGTTTCCGCCCGCGTCCGTGTTCACGGCGTCGATAGAGCCCAAGAATATCTTCCCCTCGCCGTATCCCGAATCGTCGCATGCCTCGTTCGCGAAAAATTCGAGGCGATACTCTTGATTGGGCTCGCTGTTCAGGGAGACCTGAAAAAGGACCTGTCCGTTTTCGAGGACGAAGGCCTCCGACAATTCCGGGAAATTCTGCAAACGATTCGGGCCGTCGTCGAGGTCGCCCAAGTCGTTCGGGGTGATACCATCGCCGTTCAAGTCGATGCCCAGCCCGATGTCCGCGAAGGATTCATTTTCGAAGTTCGAAAAGATGGAATTTCCCAAGACGGCGTTGCCGCCTCCCAAGTCCGACACGCTCACGCCGGAGCCTTCGTTGAAAGCGATAACGTTGCCGGCCCCGGGCTCGATCCCCCCGATCAGGTTGTCGTGGCTGTCGAAAAGGATCGATATCCCGACGTAGCCGTTGCCGACGTTCTGGGCGCCGGTGACGTCGGCGCCGATATGGTTCCCTTGGACAATGTTGCCCCAGGCATTTTCTCCGACGATGGCAATCCCCACGAAGGCATTGCCCGAAATGACATTTCGGTCTCCCGGTTTCGGCCCTCCGATGACGTTGTTCGCGCCCTTAATGAAAATTCCATCGGGCAAGCCCAGGCTCGCTCCGGGCAGCTCGCCCTGGACGTCGGTCCCGATAAAGTTTCCCAAAAACCGGGTGTCGTCGGCATCCAAGCGAACGTTGGTGGTCGTAAAACCGTGAACGACCAATCCTTCGATCGTCGATCCGGAACTACCGGGCGTCAACGAGAGGCCGTTCGTGGACGGACCCGCGGTGCTCCCGTCGAGTTCGACCCTCAAAACGGCGTTACCCCCGATTTCCAGGGTGTTTCGGCTGCTGCCCGGTTGGGTATACCCATCGATATGGACCGGCGTATTCAGGGTCGGGAGCCCCGAAGTAAAGAACAGGGTGTGCGGGCCGGGACCCGGAATATTGAAGACGATGTCGTCGATCGCCGCGGCGCCGTTTCCGTTGGCGGCGAATATCGCGTCCCGCAGCGAGCAATCTTGGAGCCCGTCGCTGCAATCGGCATCGCAGTCGGCGGCGTTCGCGGGTCCGTCCACCGCGTCGTCCACGCAAAAAACCTCCGCGTGGAGGGAAGATGCCCAGAAGATTAGACCGCATAGGATGAGGATTCGCTTCAATTAGGCCTCCTTTTTTTCGGCGACCTAAGGAAAAGCAAAGGATGTGCCATGAAGCCGATTGGAAGAACTCGTTAAAAAATCATGAAAAATCCGGCAATGCGCCGTTGTATTGGCAAAATTTGCAAATTGACCGGGAAGTATGGGCAAAACCGGCGGCGGTGGGCTCGCTCGCGGCGTCAAGATCCGAGCGCTTGGGCTCTGGGGCGCAAGGATAGCGGATCCAAATAGACGTCCGGCACACAGGCCCCGACTTCCTCCACCCGACTCAGCGCCGGGGTGTAGGTCGTCTGGCGGGTCTCGCTGATCCAGCCGCCCTCGGCCGCCTTCACGTAGTATTGAAATTTCACCGCTCGCGGGTACCAGAACATCATCGGGATGTAGATATCCGTCGGCTCGCGCTTGCGGAAGCCGGCGAAGGTGATCTGGAAGTCCTTCTGGCCGAGCGGGAGGTTGACCTTGAGGTAGGCCGGGTGCTTTTGGAAATTCATTTGATAGGCGAGGGTCAGCTCGAGGGGGCGCTTGGACTTGTATTCCGGCGGCACCTGCACCTGGCCGTGGAGGCGGATCGTCTGGCAGGACTCTTCGTAAAAATTTCCCCGCGCCCCAGGCGCGGCGAAGAGGGCCGCCAGAAAGAGGCCGGTCGCTATGCAGGTCTTTCGGAAATTCCGTTTCATCAGCGGCCCACCTTCAAGGTCTCGAGCTGGAGGGCGGTCTGGCATCGCACCTTCCCGTCCTGCTTGATCCGCTCGGGCCGGTAGACGCTGCGATGGTAGCCGCTGCGGCCCTTGCCGCCGGGCAGAGTGGCGAAATATTGAAACTCAATCTTGTCGGAAAAGAAAAACATCGGCGGGACGAAGAGGGCGCCTTGGATATTTTCTTCGAAGCCGGAGAGGACGAAAAAGAACCGCGAACCTTCGATCGGATAATTGGTCAGCAGGGTCGCGGGCGCCGCCTGGTCCGGCAATCGATAGGTCACGGTGAGCAGCACCGGATCGCCGCTTTCCATCCCCGCGGGCCGCTCGATCGCGCCGCTTAAACGCAGCCACTGGCAGGCTGGACCGTAGTCGTCCCAGGGAAAGACCCGCGCCTCGGCGGCGGGCGCCCCCAGGCACCAGCACAGCGCCAAGAGCCAAACTTGTCTCGCCCTTCTCATCCCGATTATCCTATATAGAGAAACCCCGCTATGTCCACTTATGCCATCGGCGACATCCAGGGCTGCTTCCTCACGCTGCAAAAGCTGCTCGAGCGCCTCGCCTTCGATCCGGGCCGCGACCGCCTCTGGCTGGTCGGCGACCTCGTCAACCGCGGCCCGCGCTCGCTCGAGGTGCTGCGCTGGGCCCGCGGCCTGGGCGACCGCGTCGTCGCGGTCCTGGGCAACCACGACCTGCACCTGCTGGCCCGCGCCGACGGCGTCGCCCGCCCCCGGCGCCGCGACAGCCTCGAGGAAGTATTGAAGGCGCCGGACCGCGAGGACTTGCTTGACTGGCTTCGGCACCGGCCGCTGCTGCACCGCAAGGGAGACCTTTCCCTGGTCCACGGCGGGCTCGATCCCTCCTGGACGCTGGAGGAGGCGGAAGGCCTGGCGCGCGAGGCCGAAGCCGCCCTGCGCGGCCCGGGCGGACACGAGGCCTTGTCCGCGGTCTACGCCGGGCGTCCCGAGCGCTGGGATGGCTCGGCCACCGGGACGCAGCGCTTGCAATCCATCCTCCACATCTTCACGCGGATCCGCGTCTGCCGCCCGGACGGCCGCCTCGACTTCGCCTTCAAGGGCGAACCGGAAGCGGCGCCCGAAGGATTCCTGCCCTGGTACGAGATCCCCGGCCGCAAGAGCCGCGGGACCACCCTCGTCTTCGGCCACTGGGCGGCCTTAGGCCTGCGCCTGATGCCGGAAGCCCTCGCCCTGGACAGCGGCTGCGCCTGGGGCCGCGAGCTGAGCGCCCTGCGCCTGGAGGACCGAGCGGTCTTTCAGCAACCCTGTCTCGACCTCACCACTTCTTGAAGATGAAGAAGACCGCGGCGACCAGGCAGGCGAAGCCCACCGCGTAATTCCACTTGAAGGGCTCTTTCAGATAAAGCACCGAGAAGATCCCGAAGACGACGAGCGTGATGACCTCTTGGATGGTCTTCAGCTCGGCGCCGCTGTACTGGTAAGAGCCGATCCGGTTGGCCGGCACCTGGAAGCAATACTCCAGAAAGGCAATGCCCCAGCTGATGATGATGACTTTCCAGAGCGGGACCTCCCGGAACTTCAGGTGCCCGTACCAGGCGAAGGTCATGAAGACGTTGGAAACGGTCAGCAAGATGATGGTCGCCATGGGGCGAGCCCTAAAAAAGGCCCCGGAAAAGCACAAATAAAATCCTTTTGGCCTTTTTCGGGCAATTTTGCTAGCTCCCCGCCATCCGCAAAGCGACCCCCTTCCCTTTTTCGAGGAGGAAATATGTCGATTACCGCGAAGGAATGCGTCGCCGAGGTCCTCGGCACCTTCATCTTGGTCTTCTTCGGCGACATGGCCGTGCACATGGCCGTGCACACCGGAGGCATGGACCTCTGGGGCGTCTCGATGCTTTGGGGACTCGCGGTGGTCATGGCCTGCTACGCGGTCGGCCCCGTCTCGGGCGCCCATCTCAACCCCGCGGTCACCCTCGCCATGGCCTGCTACCGCGGCTTCTCTTGGAAAAAGGTGGTCCCCTACATCGTCAGCCAGGTGATCGGGGCCTTCGGCGCGGCGGCGCTGATCGCCTGCCTGTGGCGCGGCTTTGTCCCGGGCCTCGCGGAGAAGCTGGGCGTCGTCATCGGACAGCCCGGCTCGCAAAAGATCATGATGGCCTTCAGCTGCTTCTTCCCCAACCCCGGCATGATCGGCGTCGACGCGGCCTCTTGGGCCAAGGTCACGCCCGGCATCGCCTTCACCGTCGAGGCGGCGGCGACGGGCGTCCTGGTGTTCATGATCCTGGCCCTCACCGAGGACCGCCACGAGGGCGCGCCGAAGTCGAACCTGGTCACCTGGTTCATCGGCCTCCTGGTCGCCGCCTTGGTCGGCGTCACCGCCCCGCTGACCATGACCTGCCTCAACCCCGCCCGCGACTTCGGGCCCCGAGTCTTCGCCTACCTGCAGGGCTACGGCGCTATCGCCTTCCCCGGCCCCCGCGGGGTCGAGTGGTGGCTCTACATCGTCTCGCCCATCGCCGGCGCGATCATGGGCGGCGCGCTCTACGAACTGGTCCTGCGGCCGCTCTTCGGCAAGGTCGACCTCAAGCCCGACCAGGGCCTCGACCTGCCCCGCGGCGGGAGCAACGTGAAAGGCTAAGCCGCCGCGAATCCAAGCTTGAAAAGCGACCGGTGGACCGTAATGATATCCCGCATCCGCTAATTTTGGGGCACTCATGCCGCAAGACGCCGGTATCCTGCATACTCTGCTCAACGCGCCGGAACTCATGGTCTGGATGACCGACGAGCGGCATCTCTGCGTCTACGTCAACCCGGCGGTCCTGAATTACTCCGGAAAACGGGCCGACGAGATGATGGGCCTGGACTGGATGTCCATCGTCCACCCCGACGATCTCGAATCGGTGCAGCGCAACCACGCCGCGGCGCGGGAGCGGCCGCACAACTTCCGGCAAGAGTACCGCGTCGTCACCCCGGACGGCGAAGTGCGCTGGGCCCTGGACCTGTGCATCGCCCGTTTCGACCGGCGAAAAAAATTTCTCGGCTACATCGGCGTGGTGACCGACATCACCGAGCAGAAGCGCGAAGAGCTGCAACTGCGCGCCCAGCGCCGCGAGCTCGAGGCGCAGCTCCTCGAAATCAGCGACCGCGAGCAGCGCCGTCTGGGCCAAGACCTGCACGACGGCCTCTCGCAGCGGCTGCTGGCCTTGGCGCTCAAGGGCGACGCGCTGCAAGAAGACCTGGCGCGAAAAAACCCCAAGGCGGCCGCGGCGGCGGGGCGGATCGTCGCCGAGGTCAACCGCGCCATCCGGGAAACCCGCGAGATCTCGCGCAGCCTCGCGCCCATCGCCCTCGGAAAAAATCGCCTGGGCCCCGCCTTGCAGGAGCTGTTCCACTATGTCCGCCGTCAATTCCGGGTCGCGGTCCGGACCCGGGGCCTGCCCCGCGACTTCGGCCTGGACCTCGACGCCTCCGTCCATCTCTACCGCATCGTGCAGGAGGCCCTGACCAACGCGGTCCGACACGGCCGCGCCAAGCGAATTGAAATTTCCGCCCGAAAGGAAAAGAATGGGGGCCTGACCCTGAAGGTCCGCGACCGCGGCAAAGGACTGCCGCGCCGGATCGGGGGCTCGGGCATGGGCCTCGCCACCATGCGCTACCGAGCGGAACTGCTGGGCGGGGCCCTCGATCTCCGTCCCGCCGCGGGGGGAGGCGCCGAACTGTGCCTGGCCCTGCCGGCTCGGACGAAAAGGAACCCGCGATGAGCGCCGAAAAAAATAAGCGCCCGAAACCCGAGGCGGCCTCCGTCTTGGTCGTCGACGACCACCCCATCGTGCGCCACGGCCTCGCTCAAATGCTGCGCCGCAGCCGCGAGTTCCAGGTCTGCGGCTTGGCCGGCGACGCCGAGGCATGTTGGCGCCTGCTCGAGGCCGAGCGACCGCGGCTGCTGCTCCTCGACCTCTCGCTCGGCGGGAACCCGGCGATCGACCTGATCCGTCGCGCCCGCCGCGCCTTTCCCGGACTGGGCATCCTGGTGATCTCGATGCAAAACGAGGCCTTCTTCGCCCAGCAGGCCATGGACGCGGGCGCCGGCGGCTACATCGTCAAGGAGGAGGCGACCGCGCGGATCCTCCACGCCCTGCGCCGCGTCCGGGACGGGAAGAGCTACATCAGTTTTCCGGTCATGAAGAAGATGCTCTATCAATACGCCGATAGCGGGGCGGGCAAGGACCCGGTCCGCAAGCTCAGCGCCCGCGAATTTCAGGTCTTCCGGATGATGGGCGAGGGCCGCAGCACCCGTGAGATCGCGAAGGAGCTCGCCGTGGGGGTCAAGACCGTCGAGACTTATTGCGCCCGCATGAAGCAGAAGCTACAGCTGCAAAGCGCGAAGGAGCTTTTGAAGCACGCCCTGCGTTGGCAGCCCCGGCTGTAGGGTTTTCACCGACAGCCTCTCTCCGCTTTTTCCGCAATCTCCTCGCGCGTTCGGCGCCAAGGGCGTTTTCCCGAAAAAAAAATTCCGCCCCCGCCCGTGTCGGGTTTTCACGGACGCCGCCCGGGTTTCCTTCACCGCTGGACGGCGCGCGCATTTCTCCGGCGAGTAATTTGCCGCGCCCGCAGCGACTCTCCGCCGGCAAAATCTCCTTTACAGGCCCGGGGACGTCTCGGTCCGCGGCGCCGGGCGGCGGCGTGGCGGCCGCGCCGCCGCGCGCCGCCGCTTGACCCCCGCGGGGACTCCTCAACAATGGCCGAAACATCCAATCACCGGGAGGTACAAAATGCTGAAGCGAAAATTCGCCGCGGTCCTATCCGCGCTCACTCTCACGCTCGCCGCCGGCACCGCGGCGGCCACGGGCCTGCAGACGCCCCTGCCGCCCTGGGGGCCCGACGACGAGGCGGGCAACAGCAACACGCAGGGGTATTCCACCTATTTTCGCGCCGCCTTGCAGATGCTGCGACCCGGCGCCAAGGCCTACCGCCTGGCCCATCTTTTCTCCGGAAATATGCCCCAATCGCCCTTCGCGGCGCCCTGGGAGCAAACTTCCAATCCCACCGCCTTCCTTCCGCCCTTCCTGCACGCCGCCAACAGCGAGATCATCTCCGGCGATATCGGAAATCAGGGCACCCAGATGGATTCTCTGGGGCACTTCGGCTACAAGCCCGACGCCAACAGCGACGAAGTCCTGTATTACAACGGCTTCACGCAGGACGAGGTGAAGGGGCCCGACGGGCTGCTCAAGCTGGGGATCGAGAAGAGCAAGCCGATCGTGACGACGGCGATCCTGCTCGACGCGCAGAAACACTTAAACGGCGGGGTGCCGATGAGCGCCGGCCAACTGATCACCGCCGACGACATCGAGTACATGCTCGCGGCGCAACGCCTGCGCCCGCTGCTCCCGGGCGACGTGCTCTTCATCTACACCGGGTGGAGCGAATTGTGGGAGGACGACAACCCGAACCCCTTCCAGACCCAGTACTACAGCGCGGGGCCGGGACTGTCCTACGACGCGGCCCTGTACCTGGAGGAGAAGGTCGTGACCCTGGTCGGTCTCGACAATCCCTTCACCGATCCGGTGAATCAGGGCTTCCTCCAGGGCCAGGCCCCGCCCCCGGCCGGCACGCCGCCGGGCCTGCCCTTCGCCGTGCACCACAACAATCTGACGCAGGCGGGGATCTACCAGATCCAGAACGTCAACCTGAAGGCCCTGGCGCAAAACCGCGTCTATCTCTCGGCGGTCTTCATCTCGCCGCTGCCGATCCGCGGCGGCTCCGGCTCGCCGGTGGCCCCGATCGCGGTCGGGGCGCCGTGGCCCTTCTAAGATAGATTCCGTCAAGCCCGAGGCCCGGGGCGAACCATGGTGGCGCGCCCCGGGCCTTTTTTTAAATCCCCGTCCATCGCGTAAGGTGATGGCGCCTTCGCGCCAGTGCGGGGTCTAAAATAACAGCATTTCTATTGTTGATATTCCGGAATACCAGCATCAATATCGCGATGATGGAATTTAAAAGAAATAACTCATTGATTTTACTTAAATATTATTTGATCCCCAACCCACAAAAACCCCACTTGTGAAGTTTTAAGAAGCGACGGCCCCGACTTCACAGCATTTTTGAAAATTGTTCTCAATGCGAGAAGTGGCAAAGGGAAAGGGGAACAAAACCTATGGATGAGGCCATAATGTCCCTATCGAAATCATTGCCAAATATCCCCGTCATCCCTCTTCAGGCCTTTGGCACGAAGACTGCTTAAGGAATTAGCCGCACTTTGATAGGAGGCCCTTCATGTCGACCCAACGCATCCCCGCCCCCCTTGCCACCGCGCTGCTCGCCGCCGAGGGCGGCGACTTCCAGGCCCTTCGGGCCGCGACCCCCAAGCCTACGGAGGGGCCCGCCGCGGGTGGGAGCCGATTCGAAGGCGCGCGCCCCCGCCTGGTCGGCGAGATCCGCAGCACGCGAGCGGGGATTTGGGGAGGCAACGACGGCAAGGCCCTCTTCCAAAATTTTAAAAACGGAAACGACTCCCTGGCTCCCGCGGACAAGCTGGACAACGGCGAATCGGGGCAAGAAGAGGTCGACGGTTTTAAGGGGCGCTTCCGCTTTTCCGTACCCCAGCCTCAGCCCCGGCCCAAGCTGGACATTTAGCCCATTCTTGCCGACCTCGTCTTGCTGAGGGCGCCCACGGCCGCGATCCCCATCATCCAAGGTTGGATCTGCCCGCCAGCAAGCCAGAGCCCCTCCAACAAATATTCCGCCATGTCTCGCGCCTGTTTCGGTCGGACTTTCCCGTTTTCGGAAATTGAAAAATTGCGCCTAGGCCTTCGCCCCCAAAAATAACAACCCCCGGCTTGCGGCCGGGGGCTGTCGGAAGGGGATAGGTTATGGTTTTTCAAACGTCTACTTGCGGCGTCGCAGGAGAGGGAGGGCCAGCGTCAGCCAGGCCAGGTCCCAGCCGGGGATCGCGGCCGCCGGCGCCGACAGGCTGCAACCCGCCCAGCCGCTGCCCGAAGCGCTCGGGCTTAAGCCCTCGCCGGGCACTACGCCCTTGTTCGCGCCGTCCTCGCCGTCTTGCGGGGCGTCCGTGGCCTCCGGCTCGTCGGTGGGCACCGGGTCGAAGTGCGGGATCGCCAGATCCGTCGGGCCGTCGAAACCCGCCTTCGGAGGCGTCGGAGCGAACTTCATGCCGCCGGCCTGCACCGTCGTGAACATCTCGATCTTAGCCACCTCGCCCGACTGCACGATCGAGGTCTTGCCGTCCGGCAACGCAAACTGCTGGGAAGCGCCGGAGCTTTGGTAACCGGCCGAGCCGCCCGAAGAGGCGATGCTCACCACGGCATCTTCCGCCAAGGTGATCCAATTTCCGTCGTTGACCTGCACCGACCTCAAGGGACGGTCCGCGGCGATTTGGGAAATCTGGAGCAGGGAACCGTTGTTGCCCTCGGTCGCGGAGAAGGCGAAGTCTTGACCTTCCGCGCCGCCCTTCACGCGGACCACGTCGCCGGCGCGCAAGGGGAGCTTGAAATGATTGTCGCCCTGCGGTCCGACTTCGAACATCGCCGTGAAGCTCAGCTCGCCGACCGCCGCGGTCTGGCCCAGGGCGGGCCCGGCCTGCTTCACCTCGGCCAGGTGGTAGAGCAGCTTGCCGTCGGTCGCGAGGAATTTGTGCGCGGGCGCGGCCTCGACCTTCAGCTGGACGCTCTGCCCGGCGGAAAGGCGCAGGAATAGCGCCTCGTCCGCGGCGATAGCGTGCTTGTCGTTCTCCGCGGCCAATCGGTAGGAGACCTGACCGTGGACGGTGGCGATCTCCAGGCCTTGATCGAGGTTGATCCGAGCGAGGGTCCCCTGGAATTGATCGGGACGCGTCACGACCAAGCCGTGCTCGAAACAGGTCTCGCCCGGGCCCTCGCCGTGGGCGATCCCCGGTCCGGGCTCGTCGCCGCCGACGCAGCGTTGATAGTTAAAGCCCTCGTGGTTGACCAGGCGAACCAGCAACCCGCCCTGGGCGCTGCGCTCCACCAGCAGTTCCGCCGTCTTGGCCTTGTCGCCGCCGGTGGTGTTGCTGAGGGTGACGGCGTCGCCCGCCGCCATGTCCCGCTCGATCGGTATCTCGATCCCTCCCGAAAAGCTGTAGTCCGGCGGAAAGCTCAGCCGGGTCGCGTCCTTGGCCCCCAGGCCGGGTTGCAACAGGACCTGAGCGCCCGCGTAGGCGGTATAGGGTCCCACGGTCTTTTTCGCGGCATGGCTGCTGGCTAAAAATCCCAGAGACGCCAGCGCGAGACCGGCGATCCATGCGGTGTTCTTCAAGATATTTCCAAACGACATAAAAGCCTCCTTCGATTGTCGAATGGAGTAGATTGCACCGCATGTGCCAGAGGCCGCCCAGGAAATAGGATCTTGATTTTATTAGATTTTTATAAAAATCCCTGCGCCCCTCGGGGGGTGGGGCCCATAAATCGGAAATTTCGTGAAGTGGATAAAGGCCTATCGGTGGGCCCGCCACCGGCCGACCGCTAGGGTCGTCAGGGGCAGCAGGAAGAGCCAAAGGCCGGAGGCACCGGGCATGGCACCGCTTAGGGAGCAACCGCCGCTGTCGGGATCGGGGGCCTCGCCCAGAAAACGGGCGTTCACGGAGAGATCTGCCTGTCCGTTGGGGGTAAAAGAGACGCTGGCAGAAGACGACTCGGGAAAGGTCGGCGCATAGGTGACCACCATCGTGCAGAAATCGTCGGGCGCGATCGTCGGGTTTTGGCTGCCGCAGGGCTGGGAACCGCCGTGGACGTCGATCGAAAAGCTGGCGTCGCCGCCGGCGCTGAAGCCGGTGATGGGCAGGGGCGCCGCGGTGAGATTAGAGAGGGTGATTTCTTGGGACTGCGAGGCGCCGACCTCGACCGTCCCGAAATCGATCAAGATGGGGGTCACGTCCAGGACGGGGGTCTGCGCCCGCGCCGCCGTCGCCCAAAGTCCGCAAAGTCCAAGGATCAAGAGACGAATCGTTTTCATATTCCGTCCCGTAGCAAAGAACGCCTTCCATTTCAAACAAGCATTTCGGAATTTCTGGCCGCGGGAGGAGGCCGGCGGCTTGCGAAAGGCCCAGGCCTTGGGCCGAAAAAACCTAATCCCCGTCTCAGAAGAGGTACTGGCCCTGGGCGTCCTTCTTCACCCCGCCGATCCCCATATTGGGGAAGACCTTGAATTTGATCACCAGGCTCAAGGCCGCGATGAGCAGGAGGAAGACCCCGTCGATGACGGCACCGACCCAGTCGCCGTCGTAGCGCCTTAGCATCTGCGTCACGCCGAGCAGGCAGAAGATGGGGATGAGCAAGTAGATCTGCCCGCTGAAGCGGTAGACCTCGACCGCGCAGGCCACCGGCACGATAAGGCCGATCAGAGCGACGCCTAAGGCCGGCAAGAGGCCGAAATTTTGGAACATCGCGAAGACCGACAGTAGCTTGGACAAAGCCGCGAGAAGCAACAGGACGAAGAGGACGGTGTTCAGGACCCGGTACTTCGCCCGCAGCTCCGGATAAGGGATGTTGGCGATGGCCACCGCCAGTTTCACCGGCCGGCGGATCTGGTCTTTAAGCGAGTCGTAGACTTGGCGCCGGTCCTGGCCGGCGTGGACGGCCTCGCGGGCCCGTCGGAAGATTTCGGAATTTCCCATGCCCGCTTCGTAGCGCATCCCGGAGAAAACCGCCAGCGTCCCTTCTTCCGATGCCGGCCCACGCGGGGGCGATTAACGCAGGATGTTAAATCGGGGCCTGGGTGTTCCGAATTGTCGCTTGGCCCGGGGCTCAAAAGACCGCACAATCGACCCAAAACCACCCTCGGGCTTAAGGAAAGGGAGGACAGCGATGAAAAAATACCTCGCCGAGTTCCTCGGCACTTTCACATTGGTCTTGTTCGGCTGCGGCACCGCGGTCGTCGCCGGCGACAAGGTCGGCGTCGTCGGCATCGCCTTCGCCTTCGGTTTCGCCCTGCTGGGCATGGCCTACGGCATCGGCTTCATCTCGGGCTGCCACATCAATCCGGCGGTGAGCCTTTCGGCCTTCGTGGCCAGACGCCTGTCCCTGCCCGACTTGGTCGGCTACATCGTCTCGCAGTGCCTGGGGGCCATCGTCGCCGCCTGGGTCCTAAGCATGATCCTGTCGGGCAAACTCTCCGGCTACGACGTGGCCGCGAGCGGCCTCGGGCAGAACGGCTGGGGGCCCGATTACCTGGGCGGCTACACGCAGAACGCGGCCATCCTCTTCGAATTCGTCGCCACGCTGCTCTTCGTCATCGTCATCCTGGGCTCCACCCAGGCCGGGGCGCCGACGCAGATCGCCGGACTGGCCATCGGCATTACCCTGGTGGTGATCCACATCTTCGGCATTCAAATCACCGGCGTCTCGGTCAACCCGGCGCGCAGCCTGGGACCCGCGCTCTTGGTGGGCGGCAAGGCCCTGGAGCAGCTTTGGCTCTTCCTCGTTGTGCCCTCGGTCGCGGGCATCGCGGGCGGCCTGCTGTTCCGGCTGAAGGCCTTGGAAAAGTGAACGGTCAGAGCTAGCGGAGGGCGACGAGGTTGAAGGAGATCTTCACCTCGTCGGCGACGCGCAGGGCGCCGCCCTGGTAGGCGTAGGACTTGATCTTGAATTCTTTCTGGCTGAGCGACGCCTCGCCGGCGGCCTCGAGGCGATTGCCGCGCACCTGCACCGAGGCGCGCAGCGGCACCGAGCGCGTCACGCCGTGGAGCCTGAGGTGCCCCTGCACGTCGACGTCGTAGCGGCCCTCGCCCGTCTTCCATATTTGGACGCGGTCGCTGACGTATTCGATCTCGGGGAATTTCTCGCTGTGCAGCACCTTCTCGTGGGTGCGCATCTCGATGTTCATGCGGTCCTGCTCGGTGGCCTGGCTCTTGAGCGCCAGGGTCTGGGACTTCACTTGGATCTTCAGGGAGGAGGCGCCGGGTTCTTTGGGGTCGAAGCGGATCTCGCCGGCGTAATCCCGCACCTCGAAGGTCAAATTTCTTCCGAATTTCTTGAAAAGCCCCGAGACGCCGGTGTTGACCAAGAAGCCGCTCTGTTTGGGATCGATCT
>JADYZQ010000080.1 GCA_020853015.1 Deltaproteobacteria bacterium | reverse complement strand
GGACTCATAGGCGCGGCGCAGATCCAGCCCGCCTTCCCGGATCCGGCGGCTCAAGACCGGCCGAACCTCGCCCTCGCCCGCCGCCGCCGATTCCAGCAACCCCGCCAAGATACCCGCGGACGACGCAACAGCCGAACCCGTCTCGCCACCAAGCCCGGGCCTCGGCCCGCGCGCAGCGGCGCCCCCAAAAAAGAGCGAATCAGTCGTCGTAAACCCCATGAAGCCAGCCAATACAAAAATATGCGTTGATTGGCGAGCTTATCGGGCCCGAAGGATCAAAGTTGCTTTTATGGGACAAAAGAAAAGGGCCCCACCATGGGGCCCTTCCCGGAGAAAGAGATAGAGAAAAAACTACATCTGGGGATCCTGCCCCATATAAAGGTAGGGACTGTACTTATACATCTGGGGATCTTGCCCTTGGAGCATCTGCGGGTCCTGCCCCTGTAACATCTGAGGGTCTTGCCCCTCTAGCATCTGCGGGTCCTGCCCGGAGACCGTTCCGGTTTTCGTGGTGGGCGCCAAGACCTGAGAATAGATCGTGAGCAAGGTCTTGCTGTCGTAGGTGCTGCGGAGCTGCGCCGAGGCCTCCGTAAGAATGATTCCAAATACCATCATAAAAACAATACAATAAATAAACTTCCTCATCTTCTACCTCCCATTTTGGTCCATGGCTTACCTGCGGGGAGATAGAGCAAGGCGAGTGCCAAGCATTTAATAATAAATTTTATTTATATATTTCAATAAATTATAAATTTTATTGAAATTAAAACATGAGTACAGAATAACTCCGCGAAGCTACTAAAAATGATAAAGAATTCCATCACATAGAAAGCTGATTCACAATTTTCTTTATTTCCCGGGGAGTTATCCACAGGTTTATAGGCAGTCACCGAGGTGACGGGGGATGGGTAGGAACCGACCCGCTTTATCGAACTGGCGGGGCCTCGGGGCTTAGGTCTCGAGGCTGCGGGCGGCCGAAGCGCTGCACCCGACGAAAGGCCCCCACCGAGTCGTCGACCGCGGTTTCGCGGTGGGCATAGTTGCGGGAGGCCGGATAATAGAAGGGCCCGTAGGGCACCCGTACCGAGCCGCCCGAGAGGACCACGTAGCCCGGCTCGCCGTGGGAGGCGGTGTATTCCCGGACATTGCCCAAATTGTCGACCGTCCCATAGATCGAGAAGTCCCGATACAGGCTTTGGTCCATGACGTGCCTCCCCACCGGTTGCGGGTAGGTGGAGTTCTTCAGCTCGCCGGAGAAGGCCAGCCGGGAGATCAAGTAGAAGGGGGCGAAATCGTAGCCCCAGGGGAAGTTCCAGGGGAAGGCATTGCGGTCGACCTTCTCCTTTTCCTCGGCGGTGGGCAGCGAGTACTCCCTGCCCTGCCGTTCGGACTCCCAACGCAGGAAGGCCTCGGCCGCCAAGCGAGAAATCGCGCTGATCGGCTGGTCCTTCAAGATGGGATCGCCGTTGGGATCGAGGTGCTCGGTCGGCTCCATCAAGCGATAGCGCTTCCAAGGACCAAAGCCCTCGGGACGCAGCCTCCAATAATAATGGTTGCCGCGCTGCCGGTTGATGAAGTGCTCGAAGGCGGCGCGCAGGCCCTCTTCCCGATAGACCCTCCAGGTGTCGCGGAACAGGTCGCGCGAGATACGCTGCGGCGGGACGTTCTTGCGCGGCATGAAGCCGCGGGCCTCCTCGATACGGCCCTCCGCCACCAGGTGCTGGATGAAAGGGAGGTATTCGCCCACCGTCACCGGCTTGCGCGAGATCGCGAAGGTGGGCAGCTCGATCTCGTGCATCGGGAAGCTGTAGACGTTGGAGGGCATCCCATCCTCGTAGAAATCGAAGCCGGTAAAGGAGCGCCCGCCCTGCACCAGCGTCATGTCGGGCCCGAGCTCCGACTCGGGGACCATCTCGATGGGCAGGTCGAGAACGCGTCCCTCCACCACGCCGCGCTGGACATCCTGATAGCCCACCCGCAGCGGGACGCGCATCGAGGCATAGCCCGGTGCGAACAATTCCAAGACGTAATAGCCCGCCCCCAGACCCAAGCGCTGATTCCAATCCGCGAGGGGCCCCTCGGCCACGGTCTCGCCCTCGCGGAAGGTGCCCAGCTCGACGCCCCGCCCGTCGGTCTCGCGGCGGATACGGACGACGCGCAGCCGGGCGCGGCCTTCGAGCTCGGGATTCAGCGGCTCGCCGTCGGAGAGCCGGGACAACCGCAGGGCCAGAGGCGTGGTTCCGTTCAGCAGGGAGCTGAACATCGGCCCCCCCTCGGGCTTGAGCGGAAAATCGTTGGCCTGGATCCGCCGCGCCAGGGCGCGCCGCACGCTGCGCGGCATCCGGTCGCCGCCGTCCACCAGGCGCTCCCAGCTCAGCTCGGCGATCATCCGCCGGGCGGCGGAGCTGCGGTCGTATTTCATCACCTCGCTCAAGCGCGTCACCAAGTCTTCCACTCCCTGGTGCCAGGACTCGCGGTCCTGCCTCAGGCTCCAGATCATCTGGTGCATGCGCGTCCAATGCGCGGGGTCGATGCGGGAGGCGACATTGAAGCGCATCCAGGAGGCCTTGGTCAAGGCCTCGGCCTCGCGCATGCGCTCGCGGAGGAGATTCAGCGCCTCGCGGTCCGAGCGGGCGCGGGCCATGAGCACCGCCTCGCGGAGCTCGGCGGCGTTTTGGAAGCGGGTCGCCGGGTCGGGATCCATCGCCTTGCGGGCGATGCTCTCCAACTCGTAGAGATAGTCGGGATGAGTTCCGGTCAGGATGTCGCGGAAAGCCGGCGGGTCGAGACTGGGGTCTTGGCCGTAGAGCAAGACGGAGCGGGGATTGACCCTGGTTTGGCCCTGCGGGTGCTCGCCCTCCCGGACCGGGATGAGGCGCGGCTCCCCGCGCGCCGTGTCGCCGGCACGATATAGTCCCAAGGGATGCAAACCGGTCGCCATCTCGTAGAGGATGACACCCAAGGAGAAGATGTCCTGCGAACGCTCGTTGGGTCCCCGATCCATGCGGGTCGTCTCGGGGGCGATATAGCCCGGCGTCCCCGCCATGGTGGAGGCGCTCGCCCGCGGCGGCCGGTGGCGCAGGGCCTCGGGCGAGAGGCTCATGCGTCCCTCGGCGATCTTCTCCCCGAGGTGCCGCGCGAGTCCCCAATCGAGGATGCGCATGCGGATATTGCGGTCGACCATGAGGTTGTCCGGCTTGAGGTCGTTGTGGACGACGCCGTGCTGGTGGGCGTCGTGCACGCCCAGGCAGAGATCCGCGAAGAGATCCACGCGGCGTTCCAGCGGATAGTCGGCGAGGGCTTCGGCGTCGCGGTAACTGATGCGGTGCAGGACGCGGCCCAAGGTAACGCCGTCGACAAATTCCATAAGCGGCACCTGGATGCCGCTGTCTTTAAGGATCTCGAAATGGTCGTAGATGGGCACCGCCCAACCGGAGGCGAGGTTCTCGCTGATCCAGATCTCGCGTTGGAAGCGCTCGAGGTCGGCCGGTTGGTTGCCGTGCTTGGGCACCTTGATCGCGGCGGAACGGCCGCCCCGCGTGTCGATGACCCGATAGACCCAGCCGTTGGCGCCTTGGCTGAGCAACTCGCGGATCTCGTAACGGCCCTCGGGCCCCACGCGGGTACCGGGGATCAAAACCGGGATCCGCAAGATCGTCTTCGCCGGCGCCGCCTCACCGTTGCGGGCCGGATGCGCCGCCGGAGGGGACGGCGCCACCGGGCTCATCATCGTCTCGCGAATCTCTCCGATAGCCGGGGCCTTGGGGGCCGCGAGCCCCTCGACCTGCGGAACCTCCGGCGCCAAATCGAAGACGATCTCCTCCGCCTCGACCGGACGCTCGGCGGGGGGCGGGTTTTCCGTGACGTGGATCTTGCCTTGGCCTTCGGGCGCCTCGGTCGCCAATTTCAGGGCCTGCTCGATGGGCGTGGGCGAGGGACGACGCGGCGTCAGGCGCTCCGGCGGCGTGATGCGGGGCCGTTGGGAAGGCGGCTTGCCGTTGCCTCCGTTATTGCCGTCAAAGCCCTCCATCATGAGGATATGCGGCAGGCGGAAAGGACGCGGGCCCCGGCCCTCCCGAAGCCCCGCGCCCGCCAAGGCGGGCCGGTGCGCGGCAAACATTCCCCCCAACAGATCCGCCAAGGGCGGCCGATCCTCCGATTCGCCCCGCAGGCGCGGCGTCCGCGCCATCACTTGACTGCGCAACTCCAT
>JADYZQ010000079.1 GCA_020853015.1 Deltaproteobacteria bacterium | reverse complement strand
CGATCCCATCCCGAACTCGGAAGTGAAAACGCTCAGCGCCGATGGTACTGCTGGGGCAGCTCAGTGGGAGAGTAGGTCGCCGCCGGATTTAAATTGAGACCCCCGCCTTGAAAGAGGCGGGGGTTTTCTATTTTATGCGTGGCGAAAGAGCGACCTACTCTCCCACGTGGCTTTAGCGAGCCCAGATTTACTCTGGGCTCGCGAATCGATCGAGTAGGTCGCCTCCGGATTTAAATTAGGACCCCGTTGGAGAAATCCAGCGGGGTTTCTTTTTTTGTTACCTTACGTCCATTTCCGCATCCAAGCCGTAACCAGACAGAGGCGCCATGCGAAAATTGTCGTTTTTATGGATTTTCCTTACGATTTTAGCATTGGCCGGCGGGGCCCTATGGGCCCAGCCTGCCGGGAAAGGACCCGCCATGCAAAAACCCAGCGACTTGGAATTGAAGGCGAAATTGACCCCCTTGCAATACACCGTCACCCAAAAGGACGGCACCGAGCGCCCCTTCGCCAACGAGTATTGGGACAATCACCGGGAGGGCATCTACGTCGACGTCGTATCCGGCGAGGCCCTGTTCAGCTCCACCGACAAATTCGACTCGGGGACCGGCTGGCCAAGTTTTACCCGCCCGCTGCAAAAGGAGGCGGTGGTCGAGAAAACCGACCGCAGCCACCTGATGACCCGCACGGAGGTGCGCAGCAAGGGGGCGGACTCCCACCTCGGTCACCTCTTTCCCGACGGTCCCGCGCCCACCGGGATGCGTTACTGCATCAACTCGGCCTCCCTCCGCTTCATTCCCAAGGAAGACATGGAAAAGGAGGGCTACGGCCAGTACCTCCATCTATTCAAAAAATGAAGATTTGCCTTGGAGCGGTCCGAGGCGCCCGTTAAAATCGCGCCTTCCGTAGAAAATGGAAGCGGCCTCAGTGGCTCTCGTAGGGAAGCTGCTTCGCCTTGCGCCGCAGGTGGAAAACGACCTGCTCGATGAATTTCAGGATCGAGTTCTTTTCCGCCACGAGGTTGGCGATGCAGTCCTTGAACTCGCGGTCGTTATACATCAAGGCCAGATTGAGGGTCTGCTCGATGCGGGACTGGGCCTCCATCAATTGGAGCTCGGAGGTTTCCCAGCGGTCCACCAATTCGCGAAGCGTCATGTGTTGGAGTTGAGAGTCGTCGGGGAAAAAGTTCAAGAGACAAGCCCTTTCTCCTCGCCCGAAAAGATGCGGCGTTTGTATAGGATTTCGTGCCTTTATCAAGGGAAAAGATTTTAAATTAAAAAGGCGGTGGCGATGAAACGCGCGATGGCTTTTGTCTTATCGGTCCTCGGACTCTATCCTGTTTTTGCGGCTCGGGCGACGGAGGCCCTTCCCTTCAAACTGAACTCCCGGTCGCTCCAAACCGAGATCCAGAAATTTCGCGGCGAGGGGCGCGAACGCTTGGCCTACGAGATCCTGTTGGATAACTTCCATGCCAAGCCGCTCAAATTCACCTCCCTGCAAATCCGTCTCATGAAGGAGGGGAGAGAAGTTTTTTCCGAAGAGGTCCGCGGACCGGTCCTGAATGAGCGGTTTTCCTCGGTCCAAGAAAGCTATCATAAGCCCCAAGATCCCGTCTTGCCCCCGGGCGGCGCCGGCGTCTTCTTCCTGTGGGTCGATCTGCCCGAAAAGCTCGGGAAGGTCGACGCCGTTCGAACCGGTTTTCGCGTCGAGGAACAGGGGCGCCCGGATACCGCGATGACACTAGAGGGCCCCGCCGTATCGGTTTCTTCCCAAGCCCCGCGCGAAATCGCGCCGCCCCTGCGCGGCGAGCGCTGGTGGACGCCCAACGGGCCCGGCAACGGTTCCATCCACCGCCGCATCCTGATCCCGCTCTCCGGGCAGCTCTATGCGCCCGAGCGCTACGCGGTCGACTGGATCAAGCTGGGCGAGGACGGAAAGAACTACGCGGGCGACCCCAAGAGCAACGCCAGCTATCACGCCTACGGCCAGGAGATCCTCTCCGTCGCGGCGGGCCGGGTGGTCGCGGTGAAGGACGGCATCCCGGAGAACGTCCCCAACGCCAAGGAGATGGCCGTCGCCATCGACCTCGAGACGATCGGGGGGAATCACGTCATCGTCGACATCGGCGGCGGCCTTTACGCCTTTTACGCCCATCTCCAACCCGGCAAGATCCGGGTGAAGCCGGGCGACTCCGTCGCGGCCGGCCAGGTCCTGGGCCTGCTGGGGAACTCGGGCAACTCCACCGAGCCGCACCTGCACTTTCACCTGATCGACCGCCCCGATCCCCTGCGGGGGCAAGGCCAACCCTTCGTCTTGAGCCGCTTCGCGCGCTGGCGCGGCGGGGTGAAGCTGGACGCCGCCGAGGATCCGATCGGCATCGCCGCGAAGGGGAAAGAAGTCGTCCAAGGACAGAGCTACATGAATCTCGAATTGGTGGACTTTGAATAGGCCTCCTTGGCGCCTTGTCGGGGCTGCGGACAGGGAAGGGGAGGCCGGTAGAAAGTGAGCAACTCCGGCGCCGGAAGCCGATAATTTCGTCACATGAGGGCCTGGGCCTCCCAAGGCCGGGCGGGGCGCACGTGGGATCTTCTTAAGGAAGGTTCCGCACTCCAATCTTTCTCTCCCTAGTGCCTTCCCCTAACAATCTATAACCACGGAAGGAGGGCGCATGGGCGCTTGTCTGGAATACCTCCAATGGCTCGGGACCAGCCTGGGCGTGAACGTCACTCAAAACCAAGAGCCGAGCCTGAGGCTAGATTTCAACCCGGAGATCGGCCTGGGGGCCTGCAGCCGGGCGGAGCCTCTTTATGAAAACAGCCCTTTCAACCTCCTGCTGGGCTTGAATGCCGCCCGGTGGGGCGAGGGACTCTGGCAGGTCGGGGGGACGGCGGGCCTCCGCTACAACGCCAATCGCCGGGTCTTCTACAACCTCGACCTGGTCTTGAAGGCGGGCGCGATCCGCGGCGAAGGCGACCTGGAAGGGGCGGCCTTAGTCCCGGCCCTGCGCCTGGGCCTGGGTTGGAACGCCCTGGCCCTCGAGGCCGGACTCCTTGCCTTGGGCGGCGGCGAGTCCCTAGTGGCCGGCGATCGCTACGCGATGCTTCGCATGGCCCTTCCCATTTACAACGTCGCCCAGGCGGTGAAGCAATTTTCCGGCCGAGGAAGCGAGGGCGTAGAAGGAAACGGGCAGACCGAAGCCTGGGCGGCGCGACGCTAATCGGCGACTCAAGGCGTCCTCCCGCGCCCGCGAAAAGCCGTGGGCGCCTTTCCCTATCTTTGTTACACTCGGGGCTCATTCCCAATCAGAGGAGGGCCTCTGTCATGGCGGAGAGCAAGGAAGAATATCGTTGTCCCTCGGTGGTCGTGCGCTTCGAAGGAAGCCGCTGCATCCATTCCCGCAACTGCGTCCTGGGGCATCCCGGCGTCTTTAGGCCGAACGTCAGCGGGCCTTGGATCCATCCCGAGGCGGTCTCGGCCGACCAAGTCGCCCACTTGGTGCAGATGTGTCCCTCGGGGGCCCTGACCTACGAGCGCTCGGACGGGGCCGAGGGCGAGGGCGCCCCGCCGGTCAACCACCTGCGCCTTTGGGAGAACGGCCCCTTGGCCTTCCACGCCGACCTGGAGATCCCCGGCCGCTCGGCCGGCTATCGCGCGACGCTCTGCCGCTGCGGCGCGTCCAAGAACAAGCCCTTCTGCGACCGCAGCCACGTCGAGGTCGGCTTTCGCGCGACCGGCGAGCCCGCGACGGTCGAATCGCCCGCCTTGGCCGAGCGG
>JADYZQ010000078.1 GCA_020853015.1 Deltaproteobacteria bacterium | reverse complement strand
GCCTGGGGATTGAGCTCGCTCAAGACCCGGTCCGCGGCGCCGAGGCCGAGTTCGGCCAGGAAATAGACAGCGAACACGGCCTGGGGATCGCCGCGCTCCGCCAGCTCGCGCAGTCCTTCCAGAGACGCGGCCTCTCCCGTCTCGAGGTGGCGCAGGGCCAGGTGCTCCGCGAGCCCCGTGCCGCCCTCGCTCAAGGTGACCTGCATCCACAGCTCCAGGACCTCCGGGTTTCCGGACTTGGCGAGGGACTTCAGCAGCTCTTCTTTGGAGTAGGCCGCGGGACGCGCCGACTCCTCCAAAAACTGCGGGCGCAACCCGCGCAGGGGCAGATGCCTTAGACCCTCGCGGGCCCGCAGATGGCCCTGCTCCGCGAGGCTGTGCCAGAGCTCCAGGCCCTGCAGCGAATCGCGGGCGAAGTCCTGGGCGAGCTCCCAGGCGCCCTCGTGGCCGAGCTCGATCAACCGCCGCAGGGGCTCTTGATAAACGACGCGCAGCGAGGGCGGGCAATCCTGCCGCAGGGTCTCGCCCAGCGGTTTTAGATCCAGGGACAAGAGCTCGTCCCGGGCGCGCGCCTCCCCGCCCTCGGCCGCCTCGAGCCGCGCCTCCAGGGCTTCGAGGCCATGCTCCCGCTTCCAGGCCCGCTCCGCCTCGCGTTCCGAGCGCTGCAGGCCGGCCAGGGCCTCCTCCACCCAGAGGAAGATGCCCTTTTCGCCGGCCGGCGCGGCGCGCAGCTCTCCCATCGCCCGCTGGCGCTCCGCCTCCGCGCGGGGGATAAACTCGAGGGCATAGGGCGGGGCCGCCGTCTTCACCGCGACGGTCACGCCGCGCGACTCGGCTAAGGCCTGCAGGCCCTCTCGCAAGGGCGCGTCCAGCGCCGGCGGCGTCGCCCAGCCTTGGGCGTGGAGCACGAGGCGCCGGTTGGGAAATTCCCGGGTCTCGCAGGAGATCGCCTGGGCGAGGCGCAGCAGGTCGGCCCCCTCCTCCGGCCAGACGATCAGCCCGGCCGGACTGAAGGCGACGCGGTGCTTGGGGACCGCCGGGGCCGGCGGGACCTTAACCCGCGGGGAGCCCAATCGAAGGATGCCGTCCCGCAGGCCGCCGTAGACCCTCGCGCCGAGGCGATTCCCCACCTTGAGCGCGGCGAGAAAGGACAGTCGCTCCTCCCAGGCCTTGGCCGAGAGGAGGGTTTGCGAAAACAGCTCGACGGGGGCCCATTCCCCTTGTTTCCCCAGTTGGTAATTCGCCGCGAGGAAGTCCCAGGTGCCGAAGGCGGCCAACTCGGTTCCGAAGGCGCCGGACTTGAGCAGCAATTCCGGCGCCGGTTTTTGTCGCAGCAGCGCGGCCTCGGCCTGCAGCGCCGCCCGCGCCTCGGGGGCCAGGGCCTTCGCGTCCAGCTTCAGGCCCGGCATCGCCTTGGCCGCGGCCGCCGCGAGCAGCTGTTTTTCGGCGAAGCCCGCGAAGAGCTTCTGCGCGCCGCCCAAAAAGGCGAACATCCCGGCATTGAGCATAAGGCTCTCGCCGAATTCGAGGGCGTTCTCGCCGGCGGTTTTTTTCGGGTCGAAGAAGGCCTTGCCCCGGATCCGGTGGTCCAAACCGCGCTCCGCGACGGTGAAAGTCGTCGTCATCGCGCCGAACTCGATGAGCCCGATGCCGCGCGTCGCGCCCAGGCGCAGCGCCAGGCTCCCGGCCAGGCGGCCGGCGATCGCGCCCATCCCGCCCGAGGCCACCACGATCGCGGCCTGAGTGGTGCAGCGGTTGATGGTCTGCGACTCCTCGAAGGCGTCGTTCAGAAAGCGGGTCTCGTGGGATTTCTCCAAGGCGATGAATTTTTCATAGGCGTCTTGCACCTTCCCTCCGACCAGGAGGCGGTGGACGTCGATGTACTGGGTCTGGTGATCGAGGAAGGCGGGGGCGAGCTCGAGGTCCTCGTCCCGCCAGAAGCGCGGCAGGTTGATGATGGCGTCGGTGAGGCCGGCGGACTCGATCTGTTGATCCAGCTGGGCGATGCGCTCATTGACGGCCAGCCACAGGGGACCCGCGTCGGCGAGGCGCAAGGCCTCCAGGTAGTCGTCGGGGCTCGGCCGCTCGGCGCCCTCCAGGCGTTCGCGCAACTTCTTCCAGCCGGGGAAATCCGGCGCCTGATCTTCGTAGCCGGAAAACTCCTCGAGGATGCGCCCGCGCAATTCCTCGACCCAAAGCGGGCCGAAATCCCCCGGCCGCGCCGCCAAGGCCTGCAGGTCTTGCCAGATCGCCAGTTGCTCGGGGCTTGGCTCGCTCTGCCTCCGCAGCTCTTCGGCGATCGCGTCCTCCAGTCTTTGGAACAGGCGCTCGGCCCCTTGACGCCAGCCCCGCGCCTTTCCCTCGATAAAGGCGACCGGTGAGGCCCCGGCCGAGGCTGGGTGGGAGCTCTCGGCCGGCGAGTTCTCCGGCGTCCCCGGCGGAGACGCAGCGAGGATCTTGCCGAGTTGGAGAATGGGTACGGTCATCTATTCCTCTGGATACAAGGGGGGCACGGCCGCATCGGCGGAACCCCCCACGCGGAGCTTTGCAGCAAGCCTGCCAAAGGCGGACGCAAGGCCGGGCCAAGGATTTTCGGATATTCCAAAGGATTTTCCGAGAAGGGCGGGGAGCGGCGACCCCAAACGAGAAATTTTAGGAACCGCCCTTGTCGAAAAGCGGGCTGAGGAAGACCTGCAAGATCAGGCTGAGGCCCGCGAAGGGCAACACCCAAAGCGGGCTTTGGTGGAGAAAGACCAGGACCAGGCCCAAAATGGCGACGGCCTCGGCCATCGCGATGCGAGGGATCTTTCCGAGCCCAGGCAAGACCAAGACCGCGCCGATCAGGATCAAGGCGAGGCCCGCGAAGACGTAAATAAGGATCTGGAGATCCGGCAGGACCCGCCATTCATAGGTCCAACCGTTGGACTGGGCCAAGACGAAGGCGATGACAACGTAGATCAGCGTCGCCATGAAAAAGCCGAGGGAGAGGACGAGGGCCTGGGGCATTTTGGGAGCGGGATTTTCCATGTCCCATTTTTATCGGGGAGAGGGGCCGGAGTCCAGCGTTCCCCTCCGGGAGAGCGCGCCCCGCCGCCGGCGACCCCGCGACGGCTCCCCGGGATCGCGCGGGAATTTCTTGTCGATTTTTGCCCGTGGCTGCCGGATAATGCCGGAATATGAAGAAGATCCGCGAAGATATCTATACCTGGAGCGTCTTCAACGAAGAGAAGCAGCTCGATTTCAACGGCCTCTATCTCAAGACCGCGCACAAGCCGGTCGTGATCGACCCGCCGCCGCCCTCCGCCGCCGACTTGGAAGAGATGGAATTTTTGGGGAAGCCGCACCACATCTACCTGACCAACAAGCATCATACCCGTGCCTCGGCCTTGCTGCGCGAGCGCTGGGGTTCGCGCGTCTTCATCCACGAGGACGACGCGCCCCTGATGGAGATCCCGGTCGACGGCACCTTCAGCGACGGCGAGCTGCTGGAGGGCGAGTTCGAAGTCATTCGCATCCCCGACGCCAAGACGCCCGGCGAGTGCGCCTTCTACTGGAAAAAGAACGCCGCGCTGATCGTCGGCGACGCCATGATCGGCAAGCCGGAGGGCGCCCTCAGCATGCTGCCCGACGAAAAATTCAAAGACCCCGCCCGCGCGCGCCAGGGCCTCTCGGTCCTGCGCGGCCTCGACTTCGAAAAGCTCTTCGTCGGCGACGGATTTTCCATTTTCAGCAACGCGAAGCAGGCTCTGACCGAGTTCCTCCAAAAAGTGCAGGGTCTGTGATGCGCGTCCTGACGCTAGGCACCGGCGCGGGCCGCCCCACCCTGCAGCGCCACACCTCCGCCACCGCCTTGGAGTACGAGGGCGAGACCTTCCTCTTCGACTGCGGGGAGGCGACCCAGCTCCAGCTGATCCGCTCGCCCCTCAAGTGGGGAAAACTCACGGCCGTCTTCATCGGGCACCTGCACGGCGACCACCTCTACGGCCTCCCCGGCCTGCTGGGCACCTTAAGCCTGGGGGAGCGCCAGGACCTGCTGAGGGTCTTCGGTCCGGCGGGACTGAAGGAATACCTCCGCGTCCACCAAGAGACGAAGAGCCTCTGGATCAACTACCCCCTCGAGGTCGTCGAGATCGAGGCCCCGGGCCTGATCTTCGAAACCGAGCGCTACCAGGTCTTCTGCGCCCCTTTAAGCCACCTCATCCCCTGCTGGGGCTACGCCTTCCGCGAGCGGCCCCGGCCCGGAGCCTTCGACGAGGCCAAGGCGCGGGAGCTGGGCATCCCCGAGGGCCCCGAACGCATGGACTTGGTCCGCGGCCGCGCCGTGAAACTCGCCGACGGGAGGGTCGTCGCACCGGAAGGCCTGGTCGGGCCGCCGCGTCCCGGCCGCAGCTTCGCCTATTGTCTCGACACCCGCCCCTGCCCCGAGGCCCTCCAGCTGGCCTGCGGGGTCGATCTCTTGGTCCACGAGGCCACCTTCGGCTCCGAGTACCGCGAGGAGGCCCACCAATGGGGCCACTCCTGCGCCGAGGACGCCGCGCGCGCCGCGCGGGAGGCGGGGGCGAAACGCCTGATCTTGACCCACATCAGCCAACGCTACACCGAGCCCCAAATCTTGCTGCGCGAGGCCCGCCGGGAACACCCCGACTCCGAACTTGCCGAGGACCTGCAGTCCTTTTCCGTTCCCTAATTTTTTGTACAATTTCGTTCGTCAAACCCCGAAGGCCTGTTTTACAATCTTAACCTAGCCGGAGAGAGAGGCCGTTCAGGGAGGAGAACATGAGCCGAACCACCACCCTAGGGCACGAAGCCCGAGGTGCGCGCCGTCCCGCCTATTTCATCGCCAAGACACGAAAACCCGCCCCGCGCAGCGCGGAGGTCTCCTTCCATTATCCCAGCGCCTGGTCGGCGCCCTTGAACCCACTGGCCGGAGAGATGGAGGTCCGCGCCGAGGCCTGGCTGCGCGAACGGGGCGTGATTCGCGATGCGGCCGACGCCGAGAAATTCTCGCAGCTCGCCGCGGGCGAATGCGCCACCTGGCCCTTCCCCGCCGCCGACGCGGAGCGCTCGGAGCTGCTGACCAAATTTCTCGCCCTGCGAATTTTCTACGACGAGGCGATCGGCGAGACCGACGAGGCGGGGCGCGAGCGGGTCTGCGACGCGGTCGCGGGGCGGCCCTCGACCTGCCCGGAGGGCGACGTCTACTTGCGTTGCTGGTGGGAATTGGGCCGGGCCTGCGCCGGCCGCATGAGCCCCGACTGGCTGGAGCGCCACGCGCGGCGTTTCGCGGATTGGCTGCGCTCGGTGCGCGAGGAGGCGCGGGCGACCGAGCAGTTCCGCAAATCCGGCCGCTACCCCAGCGCGGCCCGGCACCTGGAACGCCGCAGGCTGAACATCGGCATGATGCCGAACCTCGATTTCCTGGAATATCAGATGGGCCGCGAGCTGCCCGAGTCCATGCTCTGCGACGCGGACCTGCGCCAGCTGTGCTGGCTCGCCTCCGAGACGGTGGCCATCGTCAACGACGCCTACGGATACGCGAAGGACCGGCGCCTGCGCGAGTGCAACCTCGTCTCCTGCCTGGAGCAGGAGTTCCAGGTCTCCCTCGAGGAGGCCTTCCGCTGGGCCGCGGACATGCACAACGCGCGGGTGCGGGCCGTCCGGCTGCTGGAGGACAAGCTGCGGAACAAGAGCTACGACCGCGGACTGCTCGAGGCCTGGCTGCAAGGATTGAGAAACCTGACGCACGGCCTCGCCCGCTGGCATGCGACGGCGCCGCGCTACAGCTCGGTCCACGAGGTGGCCGAGGGCCGCCTGCTGCGCCTCCGGATCCGGGATTTTTAACCCGGGGCCCGGACGACCCTGGACGGGAAGGTTCTTTTTCGCCGACCCCAGCTTATTTTCTCTTGAAATAATAGGTATTTAGGCTCAAGCTTCCGAAGGTGCTTTTTTTAGGTCCGGCCGTAACTGCTGAGCATGCCGAACCGATAATGATACAACGGGCGCGGCCAATCCAGGCCGCGAGGAATTGTCATCGTTTCCGTGGAGGAGAAAAACATGAAATTCAAGATTCAGGTATTGGCCTTAGGCTTATGTCTTTGGGGCGCGACGGCGCAGGCGCAAGAGGCCCGGCGCGTCATCGTGACCGAAGACGTCAACATCTGCGAATCGGAAAAATTGAAGGCCATCGTCGAGGCCGTCCAGTGCGTCGCCAACAATTGTCCGGATCCAACCGGCGAGAAGAAAAAGCTCTATGAAGACCGATGCACCATGCGGTCGGGCCTGCAAACCTCTGACGGCATCCGCCGCATCCGTGAGCGTGAAGGCCTCCCAACTCTTGAAAATAACAACGTCTCGGAGATCAACCGAGTGATCGTCGCCGAAGAGGCCCCTACCGAGGAACCCAAGCTACTGAGCCCCTGCGAGTGCCTGGCGAAGCTCAAAGAGAGATTCGCGGAGTGCGACATCGAGGTCTGCAAGCCGGAAGAGCCCAAGCAGCCCGAACAGCCGAAGACCCCGGACACCCCCAAAGAGGTGACGCCGGATACGCCTAAGGAGCAGACCGGGCCGAAGCAGTTTATGTTCGAAGGCAGCGGTTGCAGCCTGAACGCCGCGACCGGCCTGAGCGCCTTCGGCGGCTGGGCCCTGGTGCTGGCGATTCCCGCGGTTTGGGCGGCGCGCCGCAAAAAGAAATAAGCTTCTTGATCGTTCTAAATGAAAAAGGAGACGGCTTTAGCCGTCTCCTTTTTTTTGAAATCGTGATGTTTAGCCCCGCGAGGCCGCCGCCGTCGCCCGGCCCAGCTCGATCATCTTCTTGATGCTGGACATGCCGTCGCTGACGGCGCTGGGCTCGTAGCCGCAGTGAGTGGCGCAGTTGGCGCACTTTTCGTTGCCGCTGTTGGTGCCGTATTTCTCCCATTCGGTCGCTTCCATGTATTCGCGGTAGGTCTTCGCGTAGCCCTCGTTGGTCAGCAGATAACAGGGCTTTTGCCAGCCGAAGACGTTGTAGGTGGGCATGCCCCAGGGCGTGCACTCGTAGTCGCGTTTGCCCTCGAGGAAGTCCATGAAGAAGGGGCTGTTGTTGAAGTCCCACTTCTTCTTGTGCTCGCGCTTGTAGTCGAGCAGCTGCTTGAAGAAGGCCTGGGTGCGCTGCTTCGAGAGGAAGTGATCCTGGTCGGGTGCCTTCTCGTAGCTGAAGCCCGGCGAGATCGTCAGGCCCTCGACGCCCAGCTCCATCATGTGGTCGAAGAGCTTCACGAGGTTGTCGATCGAGTGGCCTTCGAAGACGGTGGTGTTGGTGATGACGCGGTGGCCCTGGGCGATGGCCGCCTTGATCGCCTTCACGGCGATGTCGTAGGTGCCCTCGCGGTCGACGCAGTGGTCGTGGTGCTCGCCGTAGCCGTCCATGTGGACGCTGAAGGTCAGGCGCTTGTCCGGCTTGAATTTGGGCAAGTTGCGCTCGAGCAAGAGCGCATTGGTGCAGAGGATGACGTAGCGCTTCTGCTTCAGCAGGCCCTCGACGATCTTCTCGATCTGCGGATGGATCAGCGGCTCGCCGCCCGGGATGGTGACCATCGGCGCGCCGCATTCCTGAGCCGCGGCCAGGGCCTGCTCGACCGAGATATTCTTTTTCAGGATGTCGTCGGGGAATTGGATCTTGCCGCAGCCGGGACAGGCCAGGTTGCAGCGGAACAGCGGCTCGAGCATCAGATTAAGCGGATAACGCTTCCGACCTAGGATGCGTTGTTTGAGAAGGTAAGTGCCGATTGCAAAGGCCTGATGTCCGGGAACTGCCATATAAACTCCCAAAATTTAAGGCATTATTAAACGGGAGGCTATACGGCCTTTCCTCGCCAAAGACAACCCCTTTTGCCGTCCATGGTCCCAGGCCCTGGATCAGGCCCCTTGAGTCCCCTTCAAGGCCTCCGCCTGAAAATGCGCGCGCAGCGCCTGGATGATCGGGTCGATCTGTCCTTCCATCACCATGTCCAGGTTATGCACGGTGAGCCCGATCCGGTGGTCGGTAAGGCGGTTCTGCGGGTAGTTGTAAGTGCGGATCTTCTCGCTGCGCTCCCCGGTGCCGACCATGCTCTTGCGCTGGCTGGAGATCTCGGCGTTTTGCTTGTCGCGTTCCGCCTCCAACAATCGCGCTTGGAGAATGCGGAGGGCCTTGGCCTTGTTCTTGTGCTGGCTCTTTTCGT
>JADYZQ010000077.1 GCA_020853015.1 Deltaproteobacteria bacterium | reverse complement strand
CCCGAGAAAATTTAGGTATTCGTTAAGCGGTGAAGTTCCCTTTTTCTCAACGCTTTTTTCATCTCGGTCTTTCCGCCGCCTTGATGATCGCCGTCGTCCTGCCCGCCGGCCGGTCCCTCTCCGCCAAGCCCAAAGAAAAAAAACACGTCGAAACCTCCACCCGCACCCTCTCGCAGCTCGTCCTGGGCGGGCAATTCTCGCAGGCCTTGCAATTCCTCGAGGGCTTCTCCGACAAGAAGGCCAAGGGTCCCTGGCAGCTGCGGCTGAAGTTCATGGCGGCCTATCTCAACCTCAAGGCGAAAAACTACGCCAAGGCGATCGAGCTCTTCGAGGAAGTCCGCAAGGATTACGCCCTACTCCGCGACTACGTCGACTACTACCTCGCCGTCGCCCTGCGCGAGTCCGGCAAGACGCAAGAATCGATCCGCCTCTTCTCCGAGCTCTCGGCCCGCGTCCTGCCGCCGCGCCTCTCCCAGGGCGTCGCCCGCGAGCTCAGCCTGGCCTACTGCAAGGCGGGCGACCGCGGGACCGCGATCGACCGGCTCAACGCCCTCATCCAGCACGAGACCTCCGCCGCCCGGACTTACCGGCTGCGCTTCGACCGCGCCCAATGCCTCCTCGACTTGGGCGACAAGGCCGAGGCCTTCGCCTTGTTGAAGAGCCTCTACCTGAATTTTCCGGAAGGCGACTTGAACGACGAGATCCTCGCGGCTTTGCGGAAGGCCGAACCCGCCTACCGCATCGGCGCAGCCCAGCATCTCGAGCGCGCCGAGGCCCTGATGCGAAAGGACCGCCCCGAGCTCGCCGCCCTCGACTTCGAGGCGGCGGCCCAAGATTCGCCCTCGCTTCCGGTGAAGCTCCGCCTCGCCGAGGCCTATTTCAAGGCCCGCCGCTACCCGGAGGCCGCGCGCCTGCTGGCCGAGCTGGGCGACCCCAAAGACCGCGGCGACCTGGCCAAGGCCTACGCGCGCAGCGACCAATTCGACGCTGCCATCGCGGTCTACCGCGAGCTTCAGGCCGGGCCCGGCGCCAACCTCGCGGATATCGGCTACAGGATCGCCTTTTTGAAGATGGACCAGGGCAAACTCGAAGAGGCCAACTCGGCCTTCGGCGAGCTGCTGGAGCGCTACCCCAATCACCCGAAACGGGACGCGATCGAGTGGTTCCTCGCCTGGAATCACTACCGCTTGGGAAAATACGACGTCGCCTACGAGCTCTTCGGCGGCCTGCGGGAAAACTCCGGCAAGGCCAAGACCGCCAAGCGCGCGGCCTACTGGCGGGCCCGGGCCCTCGAAAAACAGGGGCGCCAGGCCGAGGCCAAGGCCGCCTTCGAGGCGATCGCGCGGGAGGACGGCCTCTCCTACTACGGTTTCCTAAGCCAAAAGCGCCTCGAGAAGGCCTGGGCCCCCGAGCAGCCGCCGCGCCATGGCGCGGTCTCCGATCTCCCCCGATTGAAGATCCCCGCCCCCTTCTCGCTGGCCGGAATCGAAAACCAAGAGGGCCGCGGCGCCGTGCAGCGCCTGCGCGAGCTGCTCTTGGTCGGACTCTGGGAGGATTTTCTGGCCGAGCTGGACTTCGTCGGCAACCGCGAGGGCGTCGGGGAAGAATTCGCCCGGATCCGCTTCGCCGCGGACAACGGCGGCGCCGGCCTCGAGGCCAGCGACGAGGGCGACGCCCGTTGGAACGCGAAGTACCCGCCGGCCTATGCGACGCTCGTCTCCCTATTCAGCCAGACCCGGGACCTGCCCATGCAGCTCGCCTGGGCCATCATGCGCGAGGAGAGCCACTTCCGTCCCTCCGTGGTCAGCTCGGCCCAGGCCATCGGCCTCATGCAGATCATCCCTCCCACCGGCTACGAGATCGCCCGGGCCCTGGGCCGCAACGGCTTCACGCCGGAAGACCTCTACCGCCCCGTCGTCAACATCGAGTACGGGGTCCAATACCTGACGATGAACCTCAAGCGCTTCGGCGGCAACCTGATCCACACCATCGCCAGCTACAACGCCGGTCCCCACGCGGTCGAGCGCTGGGCCAAGTCGCGCGCCGGTCTCGAGTGGGACGAATTCGTCGAGGAGATCCCCTACGGCGAGACGCAGGATTACGTCCGCAAGGTGCTGCGCTCGCATTATCTCTACGGCCTGCTCTACGGCCTCGCCGAGCGTTAACCCCCATTAACTTCGAGCGCCCGGCCCCGTCTTGAACTAAGAAGGCGATCTCTTTAATATAAAGGCGGTACTCCTGATCGCGGTCCCAAGGGGAACACCCATGAAAAAGTCCGTATTCATCCTGCTGACGACCTTGTTTTGCCTGGGATGGGGGGCTTGGTCCGAGGCCCGTACCTATGTCGTGCGGCCCGGCGGCGGGAATTATTATCGAGGCTATTATCCCCGGGCCTACTATCCGCGCCCCTACTATCGACCCTATTATTATCCTTATTCCTATTACCCCAGGCCCTATTTTTACGCGGCCCCCTTCTTTGGACCCTTCGGCTACTACGGGGCTCCGTATTATTACCCGGGCTATTACGGCAGCGGCGTCAACGTGTACTACAACACGCCGGGCTTCAGCATCTCGGTGGGTTCGGGGTATTAGGCCCTTAAGGACTAGGGCCGAAAGAAGATATTGCTGACGGAGCGGCGGGCGGCCTCGAAGTGCGTCGTCTCCACGCTTCCCCTGCGGAAGCCGGGCTGGTTGAGGTCGAAGCCCAAACTTTCGAAGGACGCGAGGGCCTGTTTCAAGTAATATTGGGGATCCGGGACGTATTCTCCGCTCAAACTCTTCGTGTATTTATTGAGGCTGCTGTAGGCGCGGGCGATGGCAAAGACCCGGACCTCCTGGAGATTCCGCCGACCGCTGTCGGCGGCATGTTCCATGACGCCCATGCCTTGAAGTTTCTGCCCGCGGGAATTGAGCGCCTGATGCGAGAACTGCATCAGATGAAAGTCCAAGATCTCCGGACGGCTCTCGCTCAAGGCCTCGGCGGCCTGGAACACCTTTGCCGTCTGGTCGGCGCGGAAAAACACGCCGACATAGGGGGTTTTCATTCCGGCGGTGTTCAAGGGCGTCACCACTTCGATAGGGATATCCAGGGTCAAGAAGTGCCGCATCACCGCCTCGAGGGTCTGGGACTCGGTGCCGGGTTTCACCGCGATCGTCAGGACGGTGTCGGGAACCTCGCCCTTGCCGGCGTCGAAGGACGAGAATCCCAGGTTCGCACCGTCGCTCTCCAGGCGATATCCTTGCTTCATCTGCGGGCGGTATTCTTCCAGCAGCTCGAAGGCCCGGTCCACGACGTCCTTGGAGAGACCCGTCTCGGAGGTCCTCTCGACCAAGCCTTGGAAGAAATCGAAGAGCTCGGTGGCGACCCGCGTGCTGCCGGTCAGGCGCCGCTCGGGGGAGGAAGAAATTTGCGGAAAGTCCTTGAGCGGCGCCAGGACGGCCTTCAATTCGTTGCGCTCGCTCTTCAACAAGGGCTCCACCCAATGAAGGATCGAGGAGGAACGCAGCGCGGGATGCAGCGATTGCAAAAATTCCGGCGAGGCGGTCTCGGTGAAATTGGCTCCCGGATAGGCGCCGGCGGCCTGCGGCGCTGCGGGCACGACGCGCGGCGGATTCTCCCAGGCGTTGATCGTTTGGATGCCGTCTCCCTCGGCGCCTCCGGCGGGGCTCGCCTTGGGCGAGGCCGGCGGGGCCTCGTGGCCGCTGGGGGCGTCGACGATCCCCTCGGCGATGAACTCCGCTCCCCATCCGGCCATGGGATTGTCGTCCGCGGCGGGCGGCTCGGCGGGCGGCTTGGACTCCGGCTTGGGCTCGGCGGGCGGGGCCGGCGGGACGCTGGGCGGACGCGGGGCTTCGGGGCGTTGCGCGGTCGGCGGCGGGTCTTCGGCGTCGCCCATGGCGCTGCGTGCGAGCAGGAGCGGATTCACCGAGAAAACCCCCGTCTTCAATTCTGTTTCACCCTTGCCTTCCGCGGGAGCCGTCGGGGGCGGGGGCGGTGGCGTCCTCCGCGGCGCCTCGGAGACGGGCGCGTCCGGGAGCGGCGGAGGCATGGCGGGGCCGACACGTTGCGGCGGCCTCGGAGGCGGCGGCCGCTTCGGCGGCACCAACGTCTTGATGGCGTCCTGACCCAATTCATGGACCGGCTCTTCCGGCAGCCCTGCTGGGCTCATCAAATCGCTCGCGCTGACCGGCTCGTAGTCCGGATCGGCGGCCTCGGGGATGCCCGGCTTGGAGGCATCCCGCTCGGGTTTCACGTAATCCGGCTTGTAGAAGAGCACCGCCAGGCCCACCCCGTTCTTGGAGTCGCCGCCCAGCTCGATGGGGTCTCCGCTTCGCAGCAGATACGGCGTGCCCGGCTCGATCCGCTTGTCCTTGAAATAAGTGGGATGCGTCTCGCTGAGCGCCCTCAAGTACCACTGCCCATCGGCGTCGATGAAAATCTCCGCGTGCTCGGCGTCGATCTTTTCTCCGGAAACCTGATGGAAGGCGGTAGTCGCGTTGGCGGGTTTCGAAGATCCGCTCCCCAGGATGTAGCGGGTGGTCTCGCGGTTTCCGCGCAGGACGTAGCTGCCGAAATTGCTGCGCAGCCCCATCGGCGGCATGTCCGCTTCCAAGTGGGAGAGCAGCTCTTTAGGAAAGACCGAGGCCGGCTTGACGCTCTCGGAGACGGGCGCGGGACGCTTCAGCCAGGGGATGTCGAAGGTGAATTGGATCCCGCCGCTTTCCCCCGTCATGTGGCCCAGCGAAAAGACCCGTCCCGGCGTCAAGGGCACGCGCTCGTCGGGCCTGAGCTGGCGGTAGCCGTCGATGAAGACGCCCGACTCGCTGTCGGGATGCGGCGAGAGGAACCATTGATAGTCCTCCTCGCCGCTTTTCCTGCCCAGGTAGATTTCCGCGTGATTGGCATCGATGCGGTGTCCGTCCAATTGCAAGCCGACCTGGTTTCTCTCCCCGCCCTTGGGATCGCTGCCCAGCACGTAGCGGGTGTGCTTCAAGTCCGCGTTGAAACCGCGCACACCGGCGATGAGCATAAAAGGCGGCTCGTTGGCGGGAATCTTGGCCAAGAGCATTCCGGGAAATTGGTCGGGTAGGTCGATCGGCATGGGGATGCCCGGCCGCGTCACCTCCGGATCAAAACCGGACTCGCCCACGCGGTGGACCCGCGCCTGGGCCACCTCGACGGTGGGGCGATCGCCCTCCGGGTCGTATCCCGCCTCGGTGGCGTCGGGGGCGGCCTTCGGGTCCCGGGCCGGCGGTGCCTCCGGGACTCCCTGCTGCGGAAAGGGCGGCAGGACTTCCCTGCGCCGCATGATGCCGGTCGGCAACTCGTCGGCCGGCGTGTCCGGGTTCAGCGCCTGTCCCGCCTTGTGGATCGGCACCTCCATGCCCTCGGGCCGCGCCTTCGGCAACTTGCGCGGACTGGGAGGCTGTGCCGGCTCCGCCTTCGGCTTCGGGTGCAGGAAAAACTCGAAGATTTGATCGCGCAGGAAAAGCTGGTCGCCGTTGCGAAGGAAGACCCAATCCTGCCGGCTTCGGCCGGGCTGGGAGCCCTCGGAGTCCTTAGTCAGCCGCTCGAGGACCCAGCGTTTCTCGCCCCCCGTCCCCGGCCGGGCCATCTCGACGCGCGCGGCGGGGTCCAATTTTTGCAGGACCCAGCGTCCCTTGGCGTCGACGTAGAGACGCACGAGGGGTTCTTCCTTCGCTTTGAAGTTGTAGATGGACTTTCCGCTGCGCAGCAATAGGTTCTGGCCGCGGGACGATTTCAGAATGCCGATCTCGGCGTTGCTCTCCGCCTTCACGCCCGAATCGGGGAAGAGGATATCCATCGGAAAGATGTCGGCCGGTTTGGGCGCCTCGACGGGCCGCTGGGAAGTCGGAACGGGGGGGCGGACGATCGTCGTGACGCCGGGGGCCGGCTCCAAGAGATTGCCGTTGGCCTCCAGGCGGAACTTGAAATGATCCCCCAATTCGATCAGGGCGTTCGGCTTGGCCAGGACGTATTCTCCGGCCTCCAGCCTCTTGCCGTTGACGTAGGTGCCGTAAACGCTGCCCGTGTCGGCGACGAACCAGAAGATGCCGGACTCGTCCCTCAGCAGCATGGTGTGGTACTGGTTGATGTCCGAATACTTGTTGCCGACATTGATCATGGCCAGGCCGGCGTCGGGATAGGAAACGCCCTCGGGCGCCGACGGCGTGCGGCCGACCCAGACGCGGGACAGGTTCTTGACGTCGACGGTCCAGCTGCCGCCCGGGAACTTCAGCTCGAATCCCTGCACGCCGCTGCCCTTGGGCTTCAGCGTGGTCGGCTTGTCGCGCTTGGGTTTTTCCGCGGCCGGGGCCTCGGCGCCGCCCTGCGCCAGGTTGGCGGTGCGCACCTTCAGCTCGGCCAGGGTGGCCTGCAAGCGGCCGCCGCTCAGCTTGTTGGCCAGGCTGAATCCGGCCACGGCCTGCGTGTACATCAGAGCCGCCTCGAACCAATGCTCGCCCAGGTTGCGCTTGTCGTCGGGGTGGATGCCGAGCTTGCGCCCCAACGCGCCCGCCGCGTACATGGCGGTGACGCCGCTGCCGTGATTGGCGAGGCTCGAGAGCCGGGTCCCCCACTGGGTAAGAGATCCCGTCATCAGCTGGTCTTCCAAGATGCGGCCCGTCGGGCTGGTGACGAAGCCCATCCCCTCTCCCGCGGTCTTGCCGCCGAACAGCGTGCCCCACTTGCCTTCCGCCATCTGGCGCGTGATGCGCCCGCTGATGCCGTGACCGAAGCGCATGGCCCCGAAGAGCAGCGCGGCGCCGAGTATTTCTTGGGGCGCGTGGGCCCAGGCCTTGGCGGGATCGTGCACCGCCGACTCGAGGCCGCGGTGGACGGCCGTGAAGGCGCCGGCCTCGAAGCCCAGGCCGCCGACGCTCGCCAGGAAACGCCCGGTCTTGCCGACCGAGCGCAGCTTTCCCGCCGTGGCCATCAAGCGGAGGCTGCCCGCCTCGAAGAGCGTCCCCGCTATCGGGGCCGCGCCCATCGCGACCAGCATCTTCCAATCGGCGACCTGCTTGACGAAACGGGGCGTCAAAATTTCCATCTTGGCGCCGAAGGACCCCTTGCCCTCGGCGACGGCCAAGACCTGCTCGGCGCCCGCCTTGACGCCCTCGATGCCGCGCAGGCGTTGGGCGATCGCCACCGCGGCGCCGGCGTATTCGAATTGACCGGAGAGGTCCTCGCGGGCGAAGGCCAAAAACTCTCGGGCGCGCAGGGCCTCGTCGCCTTCCCTGCCGATCGCGTCCAGCTTGGCGATGCGCGGGTCCGACACGAGGCGGTCGCGCAGGGCGGCCTCGGTTCCCTCCAGCTTCAGGGTCTGCAAGACCTCCAGGGCCGAGCGGCTCGGCATCGCTTTGAGGTGCTCGGCCGCCTTTTGGAACAAACCCTGAATCGCGCCCTCTTCCCGTGCCGCGTCGACGGGGGCCTTGCCCCGAACCCTGCGGTCCCACCAACCCAGGCTCGCGTCGTGGCGCCGGCTTAGGGACGAATGCGAAACGGCCGCCATCGCCTCGAGGGCCTCCACGACGCCGGCCGGCGGCGCGGACAGGCCTTGCGTTTCGTCCGCCAGGCGCTTGGCGAGCGGCGAGCGGTAATCTTTCGGTAGGCTCATCGGCGCGACCAGCTTGGGCAGGCCGTTGGCGGCGTCGCGGTCGGCGCCGCTGAGCAGCACCGGCAACATGCCCTGGATGAACTTTCCGGCCTCTTCCGGGGTCGGCGGCGCCGCCTGCTTGAGGGACTCGACCGCGGCGACGAGCTCGGCGTTGTCTCCCGCCTCGGGGGCGAGCTCCCAGCTGCGCTTCACTTCCTTGAAGGCCAGGGTCTTGGGATCGAGGACAAAGCGGTCCTTGAACAGGATGCGGCCGTTCGCCGGGTCGGCGTCGGAGTCGAAGGCGAAGTTGAAGACGACCTCGAAGCCTTCCTCGCCCGGAAGGATCGTGATGAAGTTCCGCTTGTCCTTGACCTTGAGGACGAACTCGGGAAGCTGGGGATTTTGCTCGCGCAGGTTTTGATAAAGGGCGTTGGCGGCCTTGATGTAGCTGGGGTCCTTCGCGAGGACCTCGCGGATCTCGGGGAGGGTCGCGCCGTCCTCGTCGGTGACCGGGCGGCCGAAGCTGCGCCCCACCGCTTGGGCGAATTTTTGGACCTTCTCGTCCTCGGCCTTGAGGGGGGCGGCGGTGAGGGCGGCCTTGTATTTTTCGAGCCAGGCCTGCCAGTTGCCTTGGCCCTTTCCGTTATATTCGGCGCTGCGATGGAAGGACTTCAGCCGCTGCTCGGCAGAATCGAAGAGAAAGGTGTCGCGGAGATAAATGCGGCCGTCTTCGGCCTGGGGGTTGTCGTCCAGGGGATAGACGAAGGTGACCTCGACGTCGCCGTTGGCCTGGATCTTGGCCTCGGTGCGAGCCT
>JADYZQ010000076.1 GCA_020853015.1 Deltaproteobacteria bacterium | reverse complement strand
GGGTCGATCTCGCCGTTTTCCTCGAGCTCGGCCATGATCTCTTGGATCAGTTCTTCTTCGGAGAGCGTGCCGTATTCTTCGATCATCGGGATTCCTCCATACCGAGGGTATTTTAACGGGTCGCCGCCGGAACGTCTATGAGTTCGACATCGAAGATCAGGGTCGCGTTGGGCGGGATCACCGGCGGCCGGCCGGGAGCGCCGTAGCCCAGCTCGGGCGGAATCACCAGCTCGCGCTTGCCGCCGACGCGCATGGTGGACAATCCCTCGTCCCAACCCTTGATGACCTGGCCTATCCCTAAGGTGAATTCGATGGGCTGACCGCGCGAGATGGAGCTGTCAAAAATGGTGCCGTCGGTGAGGCGCCCGGTATAGTGCACCTTGATTTTCTGCCCCTGCGCCGGCTTGGCTCCCTTCCCCACCTCTTTATCTCGGTATTTCAATCCCGAGGCCGTCGTCTGGTAGGCGGCGGGTTTCGCGGCCGCCTTGCTGGGGGCGCTTTCGGCCGCCTTGTCCGCCGCCCCGGCCGTTCCAGCCGTCATCGCCACCATCGCCGTCGCCACCGCCGCGGCGGTCCATTTCGTTCGCTTCATGCTTCGCTCTCCTCTTCAGAGTTTTACGGAATAAAGGCTCGCCGGCGCCGGCGGCGGAGAGACGATCCAGCTCAAACGCCGCAGCGCCAAAGCCACCGCACCCCAAAGGAGCGGCAGCCAATAGGGCATGCCCAAAAAATCCGGTTCGGTAAAGAAATAAAGATTGAGGTTGGTAAGCACCAGCTCGAGCGTCGGCCCCACGCAGGCCCCGATCAGGAAGGTCAAGACGTCCCATGCTTGATGAAAAAAGATCAGGCGCAAGACCATCAGCAAAAGCAGGCCCAAAGACAATAGATAGGGCGAGCCGCGGAACAGGAGGATCAAGGTGTAGACCAGTGCGAGCAGCAGGTACTCCAGGACGAGCTTCCCTCCCTGGTAGTCGTTCTGGAAGTGCAGCATGCGGTCGAGGGTGACGAAGAGGAGGATCGCGAAAGCGGTCCCCACCCCGAAGCCCACCGGCGACCACCAGGAGATCCCCATGAATTCGGGCCGGGCGTATTGGACGATCTCGAGCCGGGCCATCAGGATTTCCCATGGCGTGAAGGTCAGGGCCCCCAGGCTGAAGGCCAGGAGCGATTTTCGCAGGGCGACGATCATGAAGGCGGCGATTTTTACACAACTTTTTTTCGGGGGCCACGAAAATCTGTAACCTATCTAAGCACAGTCATTCAGGTTTTCGCTCGCTCCTCCTGGAAGGCTGGTGAAAAAGCACGCGCGCGTCCTAGGCGGCGAAATTCGCCCCGGGCCCGCGTGTCCCCGACCTACGGGGATTTCAACCGGCTTGAAGAAGGAGCGGCGGAGGGCACAACCTTGACTTTTTGGACCGGGGCCCGGCTTCACCCGATCCGTGCACCCAGGGGGCACGGAGCGCCAGAAAAAATCGAAGATCCACTATCCTGGGAGGCGGGATTTCTCTCACGCCTGCAATCCCCCGACTTGCGCTGGGCCGCAGCCAAATTTCGAGGCCTGCAGGGCGAATCGGACGCCTCCCTGCGCGCCGCCGGGCTGATCGAACTCGCCCGCGAGCTCGAAAGAAGGCGCCGTCCGGAATTGGCCGCCCTCCTCTACGCCCAAATCCAAACGGCCGCCCCCGCGCCGCTCGCCGCGCGGGCGGGACGATCGCTGGAGATATTGTCCGGCGGCGGAAAAATTTCGGATCGCCTCGAGCTGCAAATCCGACATTTCACCGAACACGTCTTGGACCCTTCCTCTTTGATCGCGATGGGTCTCGCGGGCGGCGTTTACCGCTGGGTGCGCCTGGCCGCGCTCGGCCGTCTCTCGGGCGTGCCGCTGGCGCGGCTCTGGGCCTCGCTCGCGGGCTTGAGCGCCGAGGTCCCCGCCTTCGCCTTCGGAACCCGCGCCGGTCGCATCTTGCTCCGGCAAACCCCTGAAGGAGGCTTCGCGCCCCTCCCCCAAGAATTGGGCGCGGCCGCCCTGTTCCTGGGGAGCCTCAAGCTCACGGGCGCCCTCGCCGCCTCCGCCGGACGCCGCATCCCGGCGGATAGCGGGGCCGCGCGCCTCTCGGCGGGGCTCCTGCCGCGGGCCGCGCTGTTCGGGGGCATCGCCCTGGGCCATCGCCTCGAGATTGCCGCGGGGCTGCGGCCGGAGCGTACCTCCGGGGCGGGTCTCGCCGAAGACCTCGGCACCTTCTTTCAGTTGCAAGTCGCGGGCGCCCTGAGCCGAGGGCTGATGGGACGGTCGTGGCAAAGTTTCGAGGCGGGCCTCGAGCTGCGCGCGCAACAAGGCCCCTTGCCGCCGGCCCTGGGACCGAAGACAGCCTTCGCCCTCGCCGGTCCCTCGGCCCTCCCCCCTCCCCGCCTGGGAGAGACGGAAAAACTTAAGGGCCTCTCTTTCATGGAAGGCCGGGAGTTTACCCCGCCTCCCCAGCGGATTCGCGAGCTGGCCGCCCATTACCTCCGGCTCTTTCCGCCGACGGCCGAGGGGTATTTCTCGGCCGAGATCCTGCGCGCCGCCTGCCGCATCCCCTGCAGCCTCCCGAATTTCCACGAGCGCCTGGTGGAGGCCCTCTACCATGCCTCCAACCGCGGCAGCATGGAGCAGCTCTATACGGTCCTGGCCATCGAGGACGTCTTCATCGCCAACGCCCTGCGCCGCAGCACCGGCAGCTTCGATTACGCCCTGCTCCAGCTCCAGATCGGCAGCGCCGTCGCCGAGGACCACCCCGCCGCCCGCCTGCAGAACTTCCAAAGGATCTTCCGGGCCCTCGAGGGCGGCTTCGACCGCAGGGCCCAGCACGAGCTGATCCTCCGCCTGCCCTACGACGAAAATTGGGCGGTGCCCGCGCAGGCCGTCTTTCCCGAGTCTTTTTGGACGCAGCACCGCGACCAAGCCGCCCTCTTCTGGGGCAGCTATCGGCACAAAGATTGGGAGATGCTGCTGAACTTCGCCTATCTGCGCTCCCGGGGAAAACCCCAGCTCGCCTCCGAAATCATCCGCACCTTCGGCGAGGGGCGGGAGAAAGGCTTCTACCTGTCCGTCGATATCGACGCCGCGCTGGACTATGCCCGCGCCCACCCGATGGGCATGGTCGTCCTGCGCCGCCTCCACGACGTCTTCGCGACCCGCGACGTCCACGCCAAACTCGCCGAAATCGCCAACGACCCCGCGCCCGACTCCACCCCACGGCG
>JADYZQ010000075.1 GCA_020853015.1 Deltaproteobacteria bacterium | reverse complement strand
TGGTCAAAGCGGCTCGCAAGCCGAAATTCAAGGTAAGGGCTTACAACCGGTGTCCCCTCTGCGGGCGTCCCCGGGCGTTTCTCAGGAAATTCAAGATGTGCCGCCTTTGCTTCCGCAAATTGGCCCGACAAGGCGAAATCCCCGGCGTGACCAAGGCCAGCTGGTAAGAAATTTGGAGACAGGCAGATGACAGATCCCATTGCAGACATGCTAACCCGAATCCGCAACGCGGCACGCGCCCGTCACGAGGTGGTGGAAATCCCCGCCTCCAAGATGAAGATCGCCGTGGCGCAACTGCTCAAGGACGAGGGCTTCATCAAGGACTTCCACGTGGTCGACCACAAGAACCAGGGAAAGATCCTCGTGAACCTCAAGTACCGCGGCAAAAACCAGTCCTGCATCATCGGGCTGCGCCGCATGAGCAAGCCCGGCCGCCGCGTTTACGTCGGATACGAAAAGATTCAACCCGTGCTCAACGGTTTGGGCGTCGCCATCCTTTCCACCCCCAAGGGCATCTTGACCGACAAGAAGGCCCGGGAGCTGAAAGTCGGCGGAGAACTCCTCTTAAGCATTTGGTAAAAAACTATGTCGAGAACTGGACGAAAAATCATTCCGATCCCGGACAAGGTGAAAGTGAAGCTGGCGGGCGAGGCCATCGAGGTCGAAGGCCCGCTCGGCAAGCTGAGCCGAAAGATCCATCCGATCATCAAGGTGGTCCAAAAGGACAAAAGCCTCGAGGTGCAGCGCAGCGACGATCAGCCGCAGACGCGTTCGCTCCACGGGCTCACCCGCGCGCTGGTGGCCAACATGGTCCACGGCGTGACCGAGGGCTTCACCCGCGAGCTCGACATCCAAGGCGTCGGTTACCGCGCCGAGGTGAAGGGCAGCGATCTCAACCTGACCCTGGGCTTCTCGCATCCGGTCGTTTTTCCGATCCCCGCCGGGATCAAGATCACGGTCGACAAGCAGACCCACTTGGTCGTGAAGGGACAGGATCGCGAATTGGTCGGCCAAGTCGCCGCCAACATCCGCGAGCTGCGTCCCCCTGAGCCCTACAAGGGCAAGGGCATCCGTTATTCCGACGAAGTCGTGCGCCGCAAGGCGGGCAAGACCGCCGCGGGAGGTAAATAATCATGAGCGCCAGCAGCAAAGTCAGCGGCCGCATCCGCCGCAAACTCAGAATCCGCAAGAAAATCACCGGCACCCAGGGGCGTCCGCGCCTGACGATCTATCGCAGCCTGAAGCACATCTACGCGCAGGTCATCGACGACAGCACCGGCCGCACCCTGGTCTCGGCTTCGACCAACGAAAAGGGTCAGCCCGAGGGGCGCCGCAACAAGGCCAGCGCGACGGACTTGGGCAAGCGCATCGCCGAAAAGGCCAAGTCGGCCCAGGTCGAGAAGGTCGTCTTCGACCGCAACGGATACATCTATCACGGCTGCGTGAAGGCCTTCGCCGACGCCGCCCGCGAAGCCGGACTGCAATTTTAAAGAGAAAGAAATAAGCTTATGGCAAGACGATTAGAATCCAACGACAGCGAACTCACCGAGCGCCTGGTCAGCATCAACCGCGTGGCCAAGGTCGTGAAGGGCGGACGCCGCTTCAGCTTCAGCGCCTTGGTGGTCGTCGGCGACGGCAAGACCAAGGTCGGCATCGGCCTGGGCAAGGCCAATGAGGTGCCCGAGGCGATCCGCAAGGCCACCGACCAGGCCCGGAAGACGATGGTCTCCGTGCCGGTCCTCAAGGGGACGATTCCCCACGAGATCGTCGGCAACTACGGCGCGGCGCACGTGCTGCTCAAGCCGGCCAGCGACGGTACCGGCGTCATCGCCGGAGGCGCGGTCCGCGCGGTGGTCGAGTCCGCGGGCATCCACAACATCCTGACCAAGTGCATCGGCACGAACAATCCGCACAACGTGGTCAAGGCCACCTTGAACGGCCTCACCATGCTGCGTTCGGTCGAGCAGGTCCAGGCGACGAGAAGGGCGGGTTGACGTCATGGCAGGTTTCCTCAAAGTCGAGATGATCCACAGCGCGATCGCCCGCGACCAACGGCAAAAAGACACCTTACGCGGGCTCGGCCTGCGGCGCCGCCACCAGCAGCGCATCCTCGAGGACACGCCAGCGGTGCGCGGCATGATCCGCAAGGTCTTCGACTTGGTCCGCTTCGAGCCGGTCGCCGGCAAGCCGGCCAAGGCCGCCGAGGTCGTGACCTACAAGCTCGGTCCCAAGCCCGACGCCGCCCAGGTCAAGGTTTCGAAGACCCAGGCCCGCAAGGCCGCGCGCGTCGCGGCCGCGGCCCAGGGCGGGGCCCCGAAGAAATCCAAATCGGCGAAGCCGACCGCCGGCAAGGCCGATGCCGCCAAGCCGGCGAAGGCCGCAAAAAAGGCGCCGGCCAAAAAATCCAAAGGATAAGTTATGGGAAAATTCTTAAGCGAGATGAAGCCGCCCCGCGGCGCCGTCAAGAACAAGAAACGCCTCGGCCGCGGCGACGCCTCCGGTCACGGCGGCACCTCCACCAAGGGACACAAAGGGCAGAGGGCCCGGGCCGGCGGTTATCACAAAGGCCCGACTTTCGAGGGCGGTCAGATGCCCCTGGTCCGTCGGGTGCCGAAGCGCGGCTTCACCAACATCTTCCGCAAGGAATACACCGTGGTGAACCTGGACGCATTCGAGGGCATCCCGGCCGGCACCGTGGTGGACGCCGCGTACCTCAAGGCCCAGCGCCGGATCCGCAAGCTCGGCGACGGCCTCAAGGTCCTGGGCGACGGCGAGCTTAAGGTGTCCCTGACGATCGTGGCCGAAAAGTTCTCCGAGACGGCCAAACAGAAGATCGAAAAATCGGGCGGCACCGCGAAGCTCGCGCAGGCCGCGTCTTAACCTCAATTTTCTCTTAAAAATACATGTCCAGTATCGGAAACATCACCAAACTGCCGGAGCTGCGTAAGCGCATCCTCTTCACCATCCTGATGCTGGGCGTCTACCGCATCGGCGTCTACGTCCCGACCCCGGGGGTCAACCCCGAGGCGATCGCCAAGATGGTCAACCAGGGCACCGTCTTCGGCATCTTCAACCTGTTTTCGGGCGGCGCGCTCGAAAACTTCTCGGTCTTTGCGCTGGGCATCATGCCCTACATCAGCGCCTCGATCATCTTCCAGCTGCTCGCGGTCGTCATCCCGGCCCTCGAGAAGCTGCAGAAAGAGGGCGAGTCCGGCCGCAAGAAGATCACCCAATGGACCCGTTATGGCACCATCGTCCTGGCGGTCATCCAGGGCTTGGGCATCAGCTACGGCCTCGAGCAGCAGGGCGTCCTGCTGCCCGGCGCGGGCGGGCTTTCGTTCTACATCCTGACCGTCACGACCCTGGCCTCGGGCACCGCCTTCATCATGTGGCTGGGCGAGCAGATCACCGAGCGCGGCATCGGCAACGGCATCTCGCTGATCATCTTCGCGGGCATCGTCACGCGCATTCCCGGCGCGATGCGCGACGCCTGGAACGTCAAAGAGCAGTTCGGCAGCCTGCTGGGCTTCCTGCTGCTTCTGGCCTTCATCGCGGCGGTCATCGGCATCATCATCTTCTGCGAGCGCGGCCAGCGCCGCATCCCCATCAACTACGCGAAGCGCGTGGTGGGCCGAAAGATGTACGCCGGGCAGTCCAGCCACTTGCCGCTCAAGATCAACACCTCGGGCGTCATCCCGCCGATCTTCGCCTCCTCGCTGATCCTGTTCCCGGCGACCATCGCCCAGTTCGTGCAGAACCCCAAGATCCAGGCCCTGGCCAGCAGCCTCTCCTCCGGTTGGCTGCACACGGCGCTCTACGTCTCGCTGATCATCTTCTTCTGCTATTTCTATACCGCCGTCACCTTCAACCCGGTCGACGTCGCCGACAACATCAAGAAGTTCGGCGGCTTCATCCCCGGTATCCGTCCCGGGAAGCCGACCGCCGATTACATCGACCGCGTGCTCTCGCGTATCACCCTGGGCGGCGCGATCTACGTGGCGGCGATCTGCGTGTTGCCCGAGATCCTGATCACCCGTTTCGGCATTCCCCAATCGTTGGCCGTGACCTTCGGCGGCACCTCGCTTTTGATCGTCGTCGGCGTCGCGATGGATACCGTCGCCCAAATGGAATCGCACCTGCTCACCCGCAACTACGAGGGCTTCCTCGGCGCCAAGGCAGGCAAGTTCAAGGGAAGAAGGCGATAGACGATGAACCTCATTCTCCTAGGCGCTCCGGGTGCCGGCAAGGGCACCCAATCGAAATTGCTCCAGGAGAAGTGGAATATCCCGCAAATCTCGACGGGAGACATGCTGCGCGCCGCCAAGCAGGCCAAGACGCCCCTGGGCCTTCAGGCCGAGACCTTCATGAACGCCGGCAAGCTGGTCCCCGACGAGGTGGTGATCGGCCTGATCCGCGAGCGATTGGCCGCGCCGGACACGGCGAGGGGTTTCATCCTCGACGGCTTTCCGCGCACCGTCGCCCAGGCCGAGGCCTTGGGAGGACTGCTGAAAGACTTGAACCGCCGTCTCGACGCCGTGGTGAACCTCGAGGTTCCCGAGGCCGAGCTGGTCGAACGCCTGACCGGCCGCCGAACCTGCTCGAGCTGCGGGACGGGCTTTCACCTGGTTTTTTCGCCCCCGAGGCAGGCCGGGGTCTGCGATCGCTGCGGCGGCAGTCTGATTCAGCGGGAAGACGACCAAGAGGCCACCATTCGGCGCCGTTTGAAAGTTTATCTCGAGCAGACGGCCCCCCTGGTGGCCTATTACGAGCGGGCCGGCCTCTTGAGGGGCGCCTCCGGGATCGGATCGACCGAAGAGGTCTTCGCGCGCTTGTCCTCCATCGTGGGCGGCCTTTCCATTGCAGGGGCCACTGGGTAGAATTTGCGGCATGTGGAAGGTGGTAGCGTGATTACCCTTAAGTCCAAGGATGAGATCGAGAAGATCCGGCGCGCCGGGCAGGTGGTGGCCGAGTGCATCCTGCGTACCGCCGAGCAGGTCAAGCCGGGGGTCACGACCTTAGACCTCGACCGGATTGCCGAGGAGTATATCGTCTCCCAGGGACTACGGCCGGCCTTCAAGGGCTATTTGGGCTTCCGGCACACCCTCTGCCTCTCGATCAACGAGGAGGTGGTTCACGGGATCCCCTCGAAGAAGCGGGTCCTGAAAGAGGGGGACATCCTGGGGATCGACTGCGGGGCGATTTACGAAGGATTTTATGGGGATAGCGCTCGGACTGTCCCTTGCGGACCAGTGGGACCCGAGGTACAGCGCCTGATGGACGTCACCCGGGAATCCCTCGACCGGGGGATCGAACAGATGCACCCCCATAAGCGTCTGTACGATATCGGGGCGGCGGTCCAGGCCCACGCGGAGGGTCAGGGTTTCAGCGTGGTCAAGGAGTACGTCGGTCACGGGATCGGCCGGGCCCTCCACGAGGACCCCCAGGTGCCCAATTACGGGACCCCGGGGACCGGGATGCGGCTGAAAGAGGGGATGGTCCTGGCCATCGAACCCATGGTCAATCTGGGGGGCCAGGAGACCTATATTTTAGGAGATGGTTGGACGGTGGTGACCAAAGACGGCAGTTTTTCGGCACATTTTGAGGACACCATTGCCATCACAGAAAAGGGCCCAGAGATCTTGACGCGTTTAAAATAAATGTGTATACGGCGAAACCTTTTTTTTAAAGGCTTACGCCCACTTATATCGCGAGGTTTATGTCCAAAGAAGAATCTATCGAGGTCGAAGGGACGGTTTTAGAACCCCTTCCCAACGCCATGTTTCGGGTTCAGCTCGAAAACGGACACAAAGTGCTCGCTCATATTTCTGGAAAAATGCGGATGCATTTTATTAAGATTCTGCCCGGCGATAAAGTGAAGCTTGAACTTTCTCCCTACGATTTGAGCCGCGGCCGCATCACGTACCGCGCGAAGTAGAAGAAACGATAAAGAGTACCCTATGAAAGTCCGTTCCTCGGTTAAGAAAATTTGTCCCAAGTGCAAGATCATCCGTCGCGAGGGTGTGGTCCGCGTGATCTGCGAAAACCCCCGGCACAAGCAGAAGCAAGGTTAAGGATTTTTTATGGCACGTCTCGCGGGAGTCGATCTCCCCAGTAAAAAACGCATCGAAATCGCCCTGCAATACGTCTTCGGCATCGGCCAGACCCGCGCCAAAGAAATCCTGAAGGCGACCAATATCGACCCCAACCTCCGCGCCGAAAAGCTGAGCGACGCCGAGGTCGCCCAGATCCGCGCCTACATCGATTCCAACTTCAAGGTGGAAGGCGACCTGCGCCGCGAGATCTCGATGAACATCAAGCGCTTGGTCGATCAGGGCACCTACCGCGGTTTTCGGCACCGCAAGGGCCTGCCGGTCCGCGGGCAGCGCACCAAGACCAACTCCCGTACCCGCAAGGGCCCGCGCAAGACGGTGGCTGGCAAGAAGCAGGCGCCCTCGAAAGGTTAATCTCAAATAAAGGCTTAAATCATGGCGAAAGAGCAGGCCCCGGCGTCCGCAGCCCCCGAAGCGGCGGCAAAATCCGGGAAGAAAGTCAAAAAGAAGAAGAAGGTCAAAAAGAACGTCGCCATCGGCGTCGTTCACATCAACGCGACCTTCAACAACACGATCATCACCGTGACCGATCCCTCCGGCAACGTCATTGCCTGGAGCACCTCGGGTGCCAAGGGCTTCAAGGGTTCCCGCAAAAGCACGCCCTTCGCCGCGCAGATCGCCGCCGAAGACGCCGTCCGCAAGGCGATGGAACACGGCCTGCGCACCGTCTCGGTTTTGGTCAAGGGGCCGGGAGGCGGCCGCGAATCCGCGCTGCGCGCCATCGCCAACACCGGAGTGCGGGTCACCTACATCCGCGACGTGACGCCGATCCCGCACAACGGCTGCCGTCCGCCGAAGAAGCGAAGGGTTTAGGTAGAGGTCATTATGGCACGTTATAACGATTCCGTCTGTCGTCTCTGTCGCCGCGAGGGCGTCAAGTTGTTCCTCAAGGGCGATCGCTGCTACACCGACAAGTGCGCCATCGAGCGCCGCGCCTACGCCCCCGGCCAGCACGGCCAGGCCCGCACCAAGTTTTCCGAGTACGGGACCCAGCTTCGCGAGAAGCAGAAGGTCAAGCGCATCTACGGCCTGCTCGAGAAGCAGTTCCGCCTCACCTTCGGCGAGGCCGAGCGCCGCAAGGGCGTCACCGGCGAAAACCTGCTCAACCGCCTCGAGTCCCGCATCGACACCTTCGTCTACCGCGCGGGCTTCGCGAACAGCCGAAACGAGGCGCGCCAGCTGGTGCTGCACGGGCATTTCAAGGTGAACGGCCGCAAGGTCAATTCGCCTTCCAGCGTCCTGCGCGCGGGCGACGTCGTCGAGCTGCGCGAGAAAAGCCGCAAGGTCGAGCGCATCGTCAAGGCCCTCGAGGCCGTCGATCGCCGCGGCCTGCCCTCGTGGGTCGAGCTCGACAAGGGCGCCTTCAAGGCCACGGTCAAATCGACGCCGGTCCGCGCCGAGCTGACCTTGCCGATCACCGAGCAGCTGATCGTCGAATTGTATTCGAAATAAAGAAATAGAAAATCGGAGGATGGATCGACATGGCTAATGCGATCGTCGCGAAAAATTGGCGCAGTCTGATTAAACCCAAAATTCTCGAGGTCGAGAAGGAAAGCCACACCTCGACCTACGGCAAATTCATCGCCAAGCCGCTCGAGCGCGGCTTCGGCCTCACCATCGGCAACGCCCTGCGCCGCATCCTGCTTTCCTCCATCCAGGGTGCCGCGGTCACCTCGATCAAGATCGACGGGGTGCTGCACGAGTTCACGACCGTCCCCGGCGTGAAAGAGGACGTCACCGACATCATCCTCAACATCAAAGAGCTGAAGTTGAAGCTCCACACCGTCGACGAGGACGTCATCCGCATCGAAGCCAAGGGCGACAAAGAGGTCAAGGCCGGCGACATCGTCACCACGCAGAACGTCGAGGTGCTCAACCCCAACCTGCACATCGCCACGCTTTCCCCCGACGCCAAGCTCAATGTCGAGATGAAGGTGAAGATGGGCAAGGGCTACGTCGCCGCCGAGTTCAACAAGACCGAGGGAGATCCCGTCGGCACCATCGCGATCGACGCCTTGTTCGGTCCCATCCTCAAGGTCAATTATAACGTCACCAACGCCCGCGTCGGCCGCAGCACCGACTACGACCGCCTGACCCTCGAGGTCTGGACCGACGGCAGCGTGCTCCCCGAGGACGCGGTGGCTTACGCCTCCAAGATCCTTAAGGACCAGCTGTCGATCTTCATCAACTTCGAGGAAGAGGTCGAGCCCGAGGTCATCGAGATTTCCGAAGATCGTCCCAGCTTCAACGAAAACTTGAGCAAGCGGGTCGACGAGCTCGAGCTCTCGGTGCGCTCGGCCAACTGCCTGCAGAACGCCAACATCAAGTACATCGGCGAGCTGGTGCAAAAGAGCGAGAGCGAGATGCTCAAGACCAAGAATTTCGGCCGCAAGTCCTTGAACGAGATCAAGGAGATCCTCTCCGAGATGGGCTTGGGCCTCGGGATGAAGGTCGAGGGCTGGATCATGCCGACCGGCGGTTCCGAAGAGCCTCCGCCTCCCCCGGAAGACATCTAAAGTAAAGGTTCGTTATGCGTCATCAAGTCCGTAAAAAGCGCTTCGGTCGCACCACCTCGCACCGTATGGCGATGTTCCGCAACATGGTCACCTCGCTCATCCTCGAAGAGCGGATCACCACTACGGTGGTCAAGGCCAAAGAGCTGCGCCGCTTCGCCGAAAAAATGGTCACCCTCGCGAAGACCGGCACCCTGCACGCCCGCCGTCAGGCCGCCGCCTTCGTCCGCACCAACGACGCGGTGAAGAAGCTCTTCGCCGAGCTGGGGCCGCGTTTCCAAGAGCGCAAGGGCGGCTACACCCGCATCCTCAAGCTGGGCAACCGCCTGGGCGACGGGGCGCCGATGGCGATCATCGAGTACCTGGGCTATCAGGCCAAGCCGAAGAAGGCGAAGGCCGAGGCCGGCCAGGGCGCCGAGGAGGCCCCGAAGGCCGAAAAGAAGGCGAAGGCCCCCAAGAAAGAAAAAAAGGCGGAACCGAAGGCCGAGAAAGAAGCCAAAAAAGAAGAGAAGAAACCCAAGGCCGAGAAGAAGCCCGCCAAGAAGGCCGAGAAGCAAGAGAAGCCCAAGAAGAAAGATAAATAGGGCTCGGTATTCAAGCTTTAAAACGCCCCGCCCGCGCGGGGCGTTTTCATTTTCGCTATGAACCAACGCGCCGTCATATTCATCCTGCTTTTCGCGATCGCCGCCTCGGGGATCTACCTGCTCTTTCGGCGGGACTTCGCCAGCGGCCCCAAGCTGGGCGCCTTCGCGCCCGAATTCACCCTGAAGGACGCCCAACAGCGGGATATCCCGCTCGCCTCGCTGCGCGGCAAGGTCGTCCTGCTCAACTTTTGGGCCACCTGGTGCGGGCCCTGCCAAGAAGAGATGCCCTCGCTGGAGGCCCTCTATCAGCGCTACAAGGACAAGGGCTTCGTGGTGGTCGGCGTCAGTCTGGACGAAGAGGGCTGGCCCGCGATCGAGGCCTTTACCAAACGCATCCCGGTGAGCTTCCCCGTCCTCCTGGACGCGCAGCAAGCCACCAGCGACCTCTACCAGGTCTACCGCATCCCCGAGACCTACCTGATCGACCCCAGCGGGAAGATCGTCGACAAGTTCGTGGGGCCGCAGAATTACGACAAGGAGATCTTCTACAAGAAGGTGGAGCGGTATCTTCCGGAAAAATAATCGAGTTTCGCGGTGGGCAGTAGACGGTGGTCGATTTAAAATCCGTTAGGATTTCTTGAAGTGCGTCAGCCCCTGCGACTTCTCCGGCACGATCTGGTTGTGCGCGTCGACCAGGACCACCTTGGGTTGGTGGTCGGCGACCTTGTCTTCCGGGAGGGTGACGAAACTGGTAATAATCACGATATCGCCCTTCTTGGCCAGATGGGCGGCGGCACCGTTGATGCAAATGGTGGCCGAGCCGCGGGGCGCGGCCAGGGCGTAGGTCTCGAAGCGGTTGCCGTTGGTGACGTCCCAGATATGGACGTGTTCGTGGGGAAGGATGTCGGCGGCCTCGAGCAGGTTGAGGTCGACCGAGACGCTGCCTTCGTAGTGCAGGTCGGCGTCGGTGACCGTGACCCGGTGGATCTTGGATTTTAGTAGATTTCGAAACACGCTTTGAGCCTAATATCCCGAAGCAGGGGTGTCAAGTCGGCATGATGATTAGGAAAATCCTCCAACGCGCCTCCAGCTGGGCCCATAGTCTGAGCCATTTCGGCAACTTGGGAAGGACCGCCGCGACCCGGGCCTTCCTGCGCAAGGAGCGCAAGAAGCTTTTAATGAAGTTGGGCGAGCGAGCGGTGTTATGGGTGCAGGACCATCCCGAGGCGCCGGCGGAAGTTCGGCGCGCGGTGGAGCAGATTCGCAAGCTGGACGCCCTTTTGTCCAAGCGCGATTTTGGAGGGGAGAACGGCGCGGACTTCGTTCCGCCTCCCAAACCGCGCGGGACGAGGCGACGCAAGTCCTGAATGCCCTTCGTCGACGATTCCGAGGGAAGATATAGGTAAAGCCAGCCGCGCGATTTTCATGTATGGTCTTCATAGGACGGAGGATTCGTGATCCTGAACATCGACAACTTGAGCGTCTCTCTGCGGAATGCCTGGGCGGACCTTGCCGCCTCTTTGGAGAGACTGGGCTACGACATCAAGGTCTTTTCCGGCAGCAAGGGCGCCAAGGTTTTTGCGAAAGACACCGGCGCCGAGGCCGGCGAAATCAGCGCGGAGATGGCCGCGGATGAAGAGATCGACTACATTCTTTATTCGAGGTTGAACCTCAAGCGAAAGGCCGAAGAAACCGGAGGCTGAGCGCGCCTTCCCACCACATC
>JADYZQ010000074.1 GCA_020853015.1 Deltaproteobacteria bacterium | reverse complement strand
TGCCGTGGTTGACCATGTTGATCATCCGGCCCTGCCGCATCGAGAGCTTTTCGGTGATCACCCCCATGAAGTCCTCGGGGATGTCGACGAAGAGGTGCTCGATGGGTTCCAGCTGGACGCCGCCCTCCTCTTTAAAGATAATCTGGGGCCGGCCCACGGCCAGCTCGAAGCCTTCCCTGCGCATGGTCTCGATCAAGATGGCCATCTGAAACTCGCCGCGGCCCTTGACCAAGAAAGAATCCGGGGTCTCGCCCTCTTCCACCCGCAGCGCGACGTTATGCAGTGTCTCCTTCTGGAGGCGCTCGAGAATTTTTCGGGATTGGACGAACTTGCCCTCCCGCCCCGAGAAGGGCGAGGTATTGATCATGAATTTCATTGCGACGGTCGGTTCGTCGACCACCAGGCGTTTCAGGGCCTTGGGCTGGGCGACGGTGCAGATGGTGTCGCCGATCGCGACGTCCTCGATACCCGAGAGGATCACGATGTCGCCGGGCTCGACCTGGTCGACCTCGACGAATTTCAAGCCCTCGTAGGTTTGCAGGTTGGAGACCTTGAGGGGCTTGGCTTGGCCGTCCTTGCCGATGCAGGTCAGGCTGTCGTTCTTTTTGGCCTTGCCCTGGAAGACGCGGCCGATCGCGAGGCGCCCCAGGTAGTCGGAATAGCCGAGGTTGGTGACCAGCATCTGGAAGGGTTCGGCGGGGTCGTAGCCCGGCGCGGGCACCTCCTGAATGATGGCGTCGAAGAGCGGGCCCAGGTCTGCGCCCTTCTCCTGCAAGGTCTTTTGCGCGATGCCCTCGCGGCCGATCGCGTAGAGGATGGGAAACTCGATCTGGGTCTCGTCGGCGTCCAGGTCGATGAAGAGGTCGTAGAGTTCGTTCAAGACCTCTTGCGGGCGGGCGTCCTTGCGGTCGATCTTATTGATGACGACGATGATCTTGAGGTGGCCCTCGAGGGCCTTCTTGAGGACGAAGCGGGTCTGGGGCAAGGGCCCCTCGGAGGAATCGACCAGCAGGATGGCCCCGTCGACCATCTTGAGGCCGCGCTCGACCTCGCCGCCGAAGTCGGCGTGGCCGGGGGTGTCGATGATGTTGATCTTGGTGCCCTTGTAGCTGACCGCGCAGTTTTTGGAGGCGATGGTGATGCCGCGCTCCCGCTCGAGGTCCATGCTGTCCATCATCCGGTCGACCGTCTCCTGATTGGCGCGGAAGGTCCCGGCCTGCTTCAGCATGAAGTCGACCAGGGTCGTCTTGCCGTGGTCGACGTGGGCGATGATGGCGACGTTGCGGATTTTCTCGTTGTGCGCGGGGTTTTTCATAGTTTTCCTCGGGCTGCGTACCTAGCGGGGCCGGGCCGGCGAAGGCAAGGCTTTTTGCGCATATTTTCAGAGAATAATGGAAGCTAGTCCAGATGCGCGCCGAGGCCCTCCGGGCCGGGCGCGAAGATCTCTTGGAGCATGCGGCAGCGGTAGGCGAAGATGCTGTCGAGGTCGCGGCGCACCAAAAGCCGGTTGACGAGGGCCCCGCCCAGGACGGCGTACTCGACGAGGTCGTCGACCTGGGTGCCGCCGTCCCTTTCGGTAAAGAGATGCTGGTGAATCCACCGGCGGTAAGGCCCGCGCCGCTGCTCGTCGACGAAGCGGAAAGGAGGCTCCCAGGCGCTGATCTCGCTGCGCCAACGGAGAGGCAGTCCATGCACGCGCAGCCGGTAGTCGATCACCGTACCCTGCCGGATTTCGGGCGTGCTGGACTTGAGAATCTTGAAATGGAGCCAGGGCGGCGTCAGGCGCTGCAGGTTGCCGGGGTCGGCGAAAAAGGGAAAGAGCTCCGCGCGGGGCGTGGGCAGCCAAAGGGAGCTTTTCAGCAAGAAGGTCTTCATTCAATCCTTCCAGAGCCCCAGGCCTTGCTGCCGCGCCTGGCGTTCCAGGTCGAGAAATTCCGCCTTGTAGCGGAAATCGAAGTTGCGGAAGGCTTCGGCCCAGCCGTAGCGGATCAGCTCGCGGTTGACCAGGTATTCCCGCGCTTCGCTGTCCGCTCCCTTCTTGGGACGCTTCGCCCCGACGGCCTTGGCGAAGCGTTCCGGCTTCATCCGGACGTAGACGTAGGCCAAGGAGCGCTGGTACTTGTCCCGGCTGGTCTGGTCGAATTCCAGGCGCACGGGTCCCTTCCCCACCAGCCTTTTCAGCACCTCGTAGGATTTTTTTCCCATCTTGAGCAGCGTCCTCGCGTCGCGATGGGTGCGCTGTGCGTCCCGGTAGAGCTTGTCGTTGGGGTGCAGTTCGGGGGCGTCGATCCCGATCAAGCGGACCTTGCGGCCGTCCTTCAGCTTTAGGGTGTCGCCGTCGTAGATCTTCTTCACGGCGATCCACTCGGCTTCGGCGCGCAGGGTCGCGGGGCAAAGCGCGAGGCACAGAAGGAAAATTCCGACGATGCGCCTCATTTCGCCCCGCCCTCGCGGCGATGGGTTAGGTCGATCATCGGTACCTCTGAAGGATGGTGCGGGAGAAATGGACGACGTAGTTGACCCCGGAGCCGACGGCGACGACGAGGGAGAGGATCAGGAGGATCCAGCCCATCCTTCCGAAGTCGAGACCGAGGAAGGGGTAGTAAACCATCAGGCCGATCAGGGCCAGGGTCTGGGTGGCGGCCTTTTTTTTGCCCCAGTAGTCCGCGGGCAGGTCGATCTGCTCGGAAGCCGCCATGCCCCGCAGCGCGGTGATCGAGATCTCGCGGGCCAGGAACACGATGACCATCCAGGCCGGGATGCGGCCGATCGGGATCAGCATGATCATCACCGCCAGGATCAGCAGCTTGTCGGCCAGGGGGTCGAAGTATTTTC
>JADYZQ010000073.1 GCA_020853015.1 Deltaproteobacteria bacterium | reverse complement strand
TCCCGAGGTCCCTCGACGGCGAGGGGCTGAATTGGAAAGGATACGAGACGTGAACCCCATCTATCCCGAAGTGACGGGGGTCCTGCTCGCGGGCGGGAGATCCCGGCGCTTCGGCCGCAACAAGGCCCTGGCAGAATTTCAAGACCAACGCCTGATCGAGCGAGTCCTGGACGCGCTGCGCGTCGTCTTCCCCAAGATCCTGGTTGCGACCAATACGCCCGAGGAATACGAGTTCCTGGCCGCCGAGCTGCTGCGCGACGAGGCGCCTTACCTGGGACCGCTGGGCGGCATCCTCAGCGCCCTGCAGAAGATCGCGACGCCCTATGCCTTCGTCGCCGCCTGCGACATGCCCCTGCTGAGCCCCGAGGCGATCCGCGGCGTGGTCGCGGCGGGCCTGGGCCACGCCGCCGCCGTGCCCTTTCACCCGGGAGGGCGCGAATACCTGATGGCCCTCTACGCGAGATCCCTGATTCCCCAAATCCGCGCGTCCTTGGAGCGCGGCGTCTTTGCGATGCGCGAATTTTGCGCGGGGGTCGGGGACCTGCGCTGGGTGCCTATTGCGGGCGAGAGCGCCGCCAACGTCAACACGCCCGAGGATCTAAGACGGCTGGAGGGGCGCCATGCTCTGTGACGGCTACCGGCGAAAGATCGAATACCTGCGCCTCTCGGTGACGGACCTTTGCAACCTGCGCTGCCGCTACTGCATGCCGCTCGAGGGCGCGGTGAAGCGGGAGCGTTCGGCCATCCTCAGCTTCGAGGAGATCGCCCGGGTGGTCGCGGCCTTCGCCCGCCAAGGCGTCAAGGGCCTCCGTCTCACCGGCGGCGAGCCCTTGCTGCGCAAGGATCTCCCGCGCCTGATCGGAATGCTGCGCGCCGTCCCCGGCATCGAGGAACTCTCCCTCACCACCAACGGCGTCCACCTGGCCGCCCAGGCGGCGGCGCTGCGGCGCGCCGGTTTAGATCGCGTCAACGTCCATCTCGACACCCTGGATCCGGAGAAGTTCCGACAGATCACCCGCTGGGGACGCTTGGAAGAGGTCTTGGCGGGCCTGCGCGCGGCGAGGGAGGCGGGCTTTTCCCCGATCAAGCTCAACGCCGTCCTCATCAAGGGCTGGAACGACTCGGAGGTGGAGGCGATGCTGCGCTTCGCCGCCCGGGAAGGCCTGATCCTGCGCTGGATCGAGCTGATGCCGATCGGCCCGGGCTTGGAGATGTCGGACCGCTTCCTGCCCAGCGCTTGGGTGCGGGAACGACTTGAGGAAAAGTACCGCCTGCTGCCTTACGGCAAGCGGCTCGGCCGCGGGCCGGCGGAGTACTACAAGGTCTTCGAGCTCAACGCGGTGGTGGGTTTCATCCACGCGGTCTCCGAGCCCTTCTGCGAAAATTGCAACCGCGTCCGTCTCTCGGCGGACGGGCGCCTGCAAGATTGCCTGGCCTACGACGAATCCGAATCCCTGCTGGACCTGCTGCGGCGGCCCGGCGCCCGCGAGGCGGATCTCGAGGCCAAGATCCTCCGCATGATCCAAATCAAGCGCCCGGACCACGGCGGCTTCCGCCGGCCGGCCTGCAACGCCACCGCCGGGATGTATGGGATCGGCGGCTAGGAAAGGAAAGAGCGATGATCGACATCTCCGAAAAGATCGAGACCCTGCGCAGCGCGATCGCCGCGACGGAAGTCCGCGCCAGGCAGGAAACCCTCGAGCGGGCCTGGCGCGGCGAGACCCCGAAGGGCGAGGTCCTCGTCGTGGCGCGGGCCGCGGGTGTCCTCGCGGCCAAAAAGACGCCCGAATTGATCCCTTACTGCCATCCCCTCGCCTTGGACAAGGTGGCGATCCATTTCGAAAAAGGGGAGGGGCGCATCGAAGTTCGTGCCGAGGTTGTGGCCATCGGCCGCACCGGCGTCGAGATGGAGGCCCTCACCGCCGCGGCCGTGGCGGCCCTGACGGTCTACGACATGGTCAAGGGCATCGATAAGGACGTCACGCTCGGCGAGACCCGCCTGCTGGAGAAGCGGGGCGGGAAGAGCGATTACGCCGAGAGCTTTCCCGTCCCGCTGAAGGCCGCGGTCCTGGTGACCTCCGACAGCGTCTCCGCGGGGAAGAAGGGCGACAAGTCGGGCAAGCGGATCTGCGAGGCGATGGCGAGATTCCCAGTCGAGGTCTTAAGCTACGAGGTGATCCCCGACGACCGGGAAAAAATCCGGGCGAAGCTGCTGGAATACGTCGAGCGGGGCCTCGACCTGGTGCTGAGCACCGGCGGGACGGGCCTGGGGCCCCGCGACGTCACGGCGGAGGTGCTGCGGGAGATCGCCGAGCGCGAGATCCCCGGCATCGGCGAGGCGATGCGGGTCTACGGCCAGCGCCGCACGCCCTACGCCATGCTCTCCCGCGGCCTTGCCGCCCAGCGCGGCAAGACGCTGCTGCTGACGCTGCCCGGTTCGTCCAACGGCGTGAAGGAGTCGATCGCCGCGCTGTTCCCCAACGTCCTGCACGCCTTCAACATGATGCGCGGGGGAGGGCATTGATGGAGCTGCTCTCCTATCTGCTTCCCCTGTTCTTCCTGACCGCCCTGGTCTATGCCACGGCGGGCTTCGCGGGAGGCTCGACCTATCTGGCGCTCCTGGCCTTGTTCGCCCTTCCCTACGAGGCGATGCCGAAGGTTGCCCTACTCTGCAATCTCGTCGTGGCGGGTGGGGGCTTTTGGGTCTTCCTGCGCGCCGGGTATTTTTCGCCGAAGAAGGTCTTGCCCTTCGTCCTCACCTCCATTCCCATGGCTTACCTCGGGGGGCGAATCCCCCTCGGCAAGACGCTCTTCCTCTGGCTCTTGGCCTTGAGCCTGCTTGCCGCAGGCCTGCGCATGCTGCTCTCCGAGCGCTCCTTCGCCGTCCGGCGGGAGCCCTCCTGGGGACGGGCCTGGGCCCTGGGGCTTCCGATCGGCGCCGTGCTGGGACTGCTTTCGGGCTTGGTCGGAATCGGCGGCGGCATCTTTCTTTCTCCCGTGCTTTATTTTCTGGGCTGGAGCCACAGCCGCGAGGCGGCCGCGGCCGCCGCCTTTTTCATCCTGGTCAACTCGGTCTCCGGCCTCTTCGGGCAGCTCGCCAAATCCGGACCGGGACTGGACTGGGGCCTGGCCCTGCCCCTGATGGCGACCGTGCTTCTGGGCGGACAGATCGGCAGCCGGATCGGAGCCGGGAAGATTTCCAAACTCACCCTGCAGCGCGTGACCGCGGCCCTGATCCTCTCGGTCTCCGGTCGCCTCTTGTGGGGCCTATTCTGAAGGAGTCCATCATGGAGGAACGCAACATCACCCAATTTTTCGAACGCGATCACGATCGCCTCGACGCCTTGTTCGGGCAGTTCCAAAAGGGCAAGCGATCGGATTTTCCGGCGGCCAAGCGGGCCTTCAAGGAATTCCTCACCGGCCTGCAGCGGCACATCGTCTGGGAAGAGGAGCTGCTGTTCCCCGCCTTCGAGCAGGCCACCGGCATGCGGAACGTGGGGCCGACGGCCGTGATGCGGATGGAGCACCGGCAGATCCACCAGTGTCTGGAAGAGATCCATCAAAAGGTCCGCGTCCAGGACCCGGAGAGCGACGCGGAAGAGGCGAGGTTGCTTGCGGTGCTGGGGCAGCACAACATGAAGGAAGAGCAGATCCTTTATCCCGCGATCGACCGCATGGTCGCGCCGGAGGTCCGCGCCAAGCTCCTAGCCGAGGTGCAGGCGGGCGCCGCGGCCCCAGTCCACGAGTGCTGCGGTTGCGGCTGAACCAGGATAGGAGCGAGCATGATTTCCGTCCCTGAGGCCCAAGCGAGAATCGTCGAGGCGGTGAGCCCCTTCCCCGGCCAAGCGCTGGCGCTCGCCGAGGCCTGGGGCAGGGTCTTGACGAGGCCCGTGGCCGCGCCGATCCCGAGCCCCGTCTTCGACAATTCCGCGATGGACGGCTACGCGCTGAACGCCGCCGACACGGCCGCGGCGGGACCCGGAGCGCCGGTGACCCTCTTCGTCGCGGCCACGGTGCCCGCGGGGATCTGCCTGAGAAGTCCGCTGAAGCCCGGCGAGGCGATGCGGATCTTCACCGGGGCCAAAATTCCGGAGGGCGCGGACGCCGTGGTCAAGCAGGAGGAGGTCGAGCGCGCGGGCGAGACGATCCGCCTTAGCCGACCGGTTTCCTGGGGAGAGAATATCCGGCGCCGCGGCGAGGAGTTGGAGATCGGCGCCGAGGTCCTCGGTCCCGGGCGGCCGCTGCAGGCGGCCGCGCTGGCCTTGCTGGCCGGCTTCGGCCTCGAGCGGGTTGCGGTGCACGCCGCGCCCCGCGTCGGGGTTTTGGTCACGGGCTCGGAGCTGGTGCCGCCGGGGGCACCCTTGGAACCGGCGCAGATCTACGAGTCCAACTCCTTCGGCCTGAACGCGGCCCTCCAAGAGCTGGGACTTGTGCCCGCCTTCGCCGAGCGCTGCCGCGACCGCCGGGAAGACCTCCAATGGGCCCTCGCGGAGGGCCTGCAGCGCGCGGACTTCCTGATCGTGACGGGCGGCGTGTCGGTGGGCGACTTCGATTTTGTCAAGGAGGCAGCGGCCGACGCCGGGGTGCGGGAGGTCTTTTGGAAGGTCCGGCAGAAGCCCGGGAAACCGATTTTTTTTGGAAAAAAGTCCGAGGGGAAATGTCTCTTCGGCCTGCCGGGAAACCCCGCCAGCGCCCTGGTGTGTTTCTATGAGTACGTCCGTCCGGCCCTGCTGCGCGCTTTGGGCGCGCGCGAGCTCTTCCTCCCCGCGCTGCGCCTGCCGCTTGCGCAGGGCCTGAAGAAGAAGCCCGGCCTGCGTCACTTCTTGAAGGCCCGCGCGGATCTCGGCGGGGCGGCGCCCAGCCTGCATATCCTGGAGGGACAGGGCTCCCACCTGATGCGCAGTTTCGCCGCGGCAAACGCCCTGGCCGTGCTTCCGGAGGAAGGGGAGTCCTGGGCGGCCGGAGAACTCGTCGAGGCGCACCTGCTGCCCTCGATTTTTCAGACATGGAGGGGAGGTTGAGATGAGCGTGCGTCTCTTGTTCTTTTCGGTGTTGCGCGACCGGATGCGGCAAAGCGAGGCGGAGTGCGAACTGCGCGAGGGCGAGAGCGTCCTCGACCTCGCCCGGCGCGTCCTCGAGCCGGCCCTCGGTCCGCTGGAATGGGGGAAATTCCTCCGCTTCGCCGTCGGCGAGGAATATGTCCCACCCAATTACCGCCCCCGGCACGGCGACGAGATCGCCCTGATTCCGCCCGTGGCCGGAGGCTGAAAGGATTTATGCTGATAAGACTCATCCAAGAGGCCGTCGACAGCGGCGAGGCCCTCCAGGAAGTGAGGCACCCCTCCTGCGGGGCGGTGGCCCTCTTCGAGGGCAACATCCGCGAACAAAACGAGGGCCGGCAGGTCCTGGCGCTGGAGTACGAGGTCTACGAGCGGCTCTTCCACGCCGAGCTCCGCCGCATCTTCGCCGAGGCCAAGGAACGATGGAGTTTTTACAAGGTCGCCCTGATCCAGCGGGTCGGCCGCCTCGAGATCGGCGAGACGGGGATCGCCCTGGCGGTCTCCGCCGCCCACCGCCGCGAGGCCCTCGAGGCCTGCGCCTACATCCTCGAGGAATTCAAGCGCCGCGCCCCGGTCTGGAAGCGCGAGCATTACACCGAGGGCTCGGAATGGGTCGCCTGCCATCATCACTGAGGCGGCCTCAGCCGGCGGCCTCGGGCGGCTTGGGCCGGAACAGGAAGGGGAGATAGCGCAGCGCCCATACCCCGAAGGCCGCGCACCACAGGAGCCCCGCCCAATAATTCCGCAGCCAGAGGCTGCCCGTGTCTTCCAGGAAGACCGGCACGAAGACCCGCCAGAGGGCCGCGAGTTGCATCAGGAGCAGAGCGGCCAGCGTGAAGCGGTCGGCCACGATCGGCGCCCCGCCGTGGCCGCGCACCACCCGGGTGCTGATCGCCAGGACCAGCGTCCCGAAGGCGCCGATGTAAAGGGCGTGCAGGGCCGGCGTCCGCAGGACCGGGTAGACGCCCGCCTGGCGATGCGTCAGGTGATAGGCCAGCTCGTAGCCGGAAAATCCCAAAAAGACCAAGATCCAGAAAAGCCCGAGGAAGAGGACGAAAAGGATCGGCGTCTCCTTGGCCCGCCAGGGCCGCCAGCGCAGCCACTCCGTCACCAAGACCGCCAGCAGGGCGAGGTTGATCGCCCAGGATGCGTAGTGCTGGCGCGGGCCGTCGGCCCAAAGGGTGACGAGGAGGATGCGCAACAAGATGAGCGCCGTCACGATGGCCAGCGTGTGGGCGCCGCGCCGGCCCTCATAGCCTTGGATCACCCGGCCCGCGAAGAAGGGGACGATGCGGTAGGTGATCCCGACGACCAGGAGGAAGAGGTAGCCGTAGGTGCCGAACTCGATGCTGAGCGTGTAGAAGGTGAAGCTGCCGTCGGCCGCGTAATAGATGTGGGAGAGGAGGACGCCGAGGGTCCCGAAGCCGAGGGCGAGCAGCAGGAAGCGCGGCTGCTTGTCCTCGCGCCACTTCCCGGAGCGCAGGTAAAGCCGGCCGAGGAAGAGCAGCAGGCTCAAATAGCTCAGCCCCTCCAGGATGCCCGCCAAGATCATCCACCGAGGCGAGCGGGTGGCCCCGAGGAAGAATGCCGCTTGCCCGCCCGCCAGGCCCAGAAACCAGGCCGCCACGGCGCGGGGCGAGGGATGGGGCTGCCCCACGAAGCGCGGAAAGGCGGTGAGGATAAAACCGAAGACGTAGAAGCCCATCACGCCGAAGAGCATGACGTGGGAGTGGTACTGCGCCGGGCCCACGCGAAAGTCGAACCAGGGGATCTCGTGGTCCAGCAGGTGGAGCCAGGTGAACCAGAGGGCCACGGCCAGGACCGCGTAGAGGGAGCCTCCGGCGAAAAAGAGCCTGTAGGGTTCCAGGAAGAGGTTTTTTATGGATTTTTCGTTCATAGTCCTTATTATCTAATAGGCGTTAGGCGATTCCCGGTATGATCCAGATCATATCGGGGCTTTGCGGGAAACCGTTACCATTTCTTTAAGGAGAAATGCATGAGCGTGGCCCGCGAGACCATCCTAACCGCTCTGGAGGCCTTAAAAAAACTCGAGGAGTTCGCGGTTTCAAACCTGGCCGAGGTGAAGCGCTACGACTTCTCGGGATTCAGTCCGGGACAGCAAGCGAAGATCCGCCGGCTCCTGGAAAGGCTCTCCGAGGACACATTCCGGCACGAGGATATGATCGATGCCATCGTGTCGAGGCTGCGACGATGAGCGAAGCCGATAAAACCCGGGGACAGGCGATCCTCAAGGAGTTCCAGACCATCCTGGCCCTGGAGGAAGAGGCGGCCGCCGCTTACCTCCAGTTGGCCGAGGACTGCGACGACGCGGAGGCCGGCGAAATGCTCCGCCGCATCGCCCGGGAAGAGGTCGCCCACGTCGCCATCGCCAAAGAGTTGGTCAAGTTGGCCCAAGGGTGGAAAGCACCCGAATAAAAGGGAGGACTATGAAACGCAGCGCCTTTTTCCTCGTGACCCTCGCCCTGCCCTGGAACCTCTCCTGCTCCGGTCCCGCCGAGATCGGACCCAAATACGGCGATGTCTACGGTGCCCCTCCGTCCCAGGTCGGGGACTCGCTCCCGAAGGGGGACAAGTTCTTTTCCGGTCCCGGCGTCGCGAAGCTTCCCGAGGTCCCGACGATCGACGCCTCGCCCGTCAAGGAGATTCGCCTCGACGTCACGCACAAGGTGATCGAGCTGGACAGCGGCGTCAAGTTCCACGGCTGGACCTTCGGCGACGACATTCCGGGGCCTACCATCCGCGTTAGGCAGGGCGACCGGGTCAAGTTCACCCTCACCAACCGCAGCACCGAGACCGTGCAGGTCGTGCCGCCGATGCCGCACTCCATCGATTTCCATTCCGCCATGGTCTCGCCGCAGGACAAGTACCGCTCGATCGACCCCGGTCAGACCCTGACCTTCGAGTGGACCGCCAACTACCCCGGCGTCTTCATGTACCACTGCGCCACGCCGATGGTCCTGCAGCATTTGGCCGCCGGCATGTACGGCATGGTGATCGTCGACCCGAAGGGCGGTTGGCCCGGAAAGGTGGACCGCGAGTACGCCGTGGTGCAGAGCGAATTCTACCTGCAGGACAAGCCCGGCGCGGACGGCGTCTACGAGATCGACATGGACAAGGTGGAGAAGAAGCAGCCGACTTACGTCACCTTCAACGGCCGTGCGAACCGCCACCTCACCGAGGGCCTGAAGGCGCGGCCCGGCGAGCGGGTGCGGCTCTTTTTTCTTAACGCCGGCCCCGACGACACCTCGAGCTTCCACGTGATCGGCACCATCTTCGACAAGGTCTGGCTGGACGGCAATCCGGCCAACCAATTCCGCGGCCTCCAGACCATCCTGCTCGGGGCCTCCAACGGCGCCATCGTCGAGTTCGTGATCCCCGAGGCCGGGAAGTACGTCCTGGTGGACCATGAATTCGCCGACGCCCATCACGGGGCCTTGGGCGCCATCGATGCGACCGAGGGCAAGACCGACCTCCCCGAAGAGCCCGCGCCCAAGCCCGCCGCCCCGCCGCCCGCGAAGGAGGCGGCCCCGGCCGCCAGCCCGGCCGCCGAGGGCGCGGCGCCGCCGGCCGCCGCCGGCCTGGCCGACATGCCCGGGGCCAAGCTGTTCAAGACCAAGACCTGTTACACCTGCCACAGCATTGGCAAGGGCAAGATGACCGGTCCCGACCTGAAGGGCATCTTCGCCCGCCGCGACGAGGCCTGGCTGCGGAAATACATCCTCGACCCCGTCACGATGACCAAGGAGGACCCCATCGCGATCCAGCTGAAGGCGGAGTACAAGACCCAGATGCCGAAGGTTCCCTTGACGAACGAGGAGCTGGACCAGCTCCTCGCCTACCTGAAGGAGGCCACGAAATGAGAATCAACGCCCGGCACCTCGCGATCTTCCTGGCCCTGGGGCTGACGCTGGCCCCGAGCGCCGCGCGGCCCTGCGGTCTCTGCCACGAGGACGACCGCTCGGCCGTGTATTCCTACGAGGCGGTCCAAAAAGTGAAGGCCGATCCCGCGCGCTTGGAGTTCGCCGTCTTCAAGGTCGTCGGGCCCTTGCCCAAGGCGACCCTCGACCGGCTGACGCAGTGGCTGGGCGCGCGGCCGGGCGTCGACGCGGCCACGATCAAGATCTCGGCCACCCAGAAGTCGATGGGCTTCGTCTGGGAGCGCTCCGGCTCGAAGCCAGCCCTGATCGCCGACTTGGCCAAGGCCTTTCCCGAGCTGAAGGTCCACGCCCTCGTCTACGACGATCCCAAATAGCCCCCTGGCAATCGCCGGCCTGTCTCCGTCTCAATACCGGAAAGCGAACTGCGTATAGAAGAAGTGCGAGGTATCCGAGGGACCCGTGTCCGAAAAGAAGGTCCCGGGGAAGAATACCGAGTAGCCCACCAGCGCGTCGAAGTACTTCCAGGGCTTGAAGGTGAACAGGAGGTCGACCTCCTGCCCCGCGAAATGCCCAGCCCCCGGCGCGCCCGCCCGCCATTGGGCGCCCGAGGCCAGGAAGGCGCCGTTGGCGGGGTCGGGAAGGAAGAAGGCGTGGTAGTCCAGCTTGGTCTTGAGCCATTCGAGGGGCTGGGTGTCGAAGCTGAAGCGGATATCGTGGAGGTTCTTCCACGAGAACAGATCCATGTAGCCATACTTGTCGTGGTTGGTCGGGAACAGGTTGTTGAAGGTCGTCACCTTGCCCGTGCCGGGGTTTTCGTCGCCCGAGGCGAAGTTGTACTCGATGCCCACTCGCGGCTTGAAGGATAGCGGGAAGGTGTGGCCGAAGCGGACGTGGGTCGCGAAGGCGCTTACCGTGGCCCCGCCCGAGGTGCCGGTCTGATAGGCGCCCTCGAAGCCGTAGTCGAAATTCTTCTTGAACTTGCCCTTGATCCGCGAGCCGATCGTCACGATGCTTAAGCTGCCCCCGGCGTTCCCCGATTTGGAGCCATGGAGGTAGAGGGCGTAGGCCTCCAATTCGCCCTGCGGAAAGCCCTTCCAATGCCCGTAGGCCCCGGCGAATTGGTTCTCCTTGCCCGCCGGATGGATGCGGGTGCCGAAGAGGTCGAGCCAAAAATCCGCATTCTCCAAGCGCATGACGGCGCCGTCGAAGCTGCGGCCGAGGTTGCTCCAGTTGAAGGCGCCGATCAGGCGCTCGTCGCCGTAGATCATCTCTTGGCGGCCCATCTTGAGGCTGGTGACCAGCGGCGCATCGTTTTTCAGGTAGAGGAAGGCCTGATAGAGCTTGCGCCGGTCGGGCACCTTGAAGATGGAGGCGGGGTTTTGTCCCAGCGTCTCCGAGTCTTGGAACATCGCGAAGAGCCGGACGTAGCTCGTGGGATTCAGGTCGAGGTAGACGCGGGTGCGCAGCAGGACGAAGACGTCGTTGTCCGGCGCCGCGCCGTTCAAGTCTTCGTTGGTTCGCAGCTCGACGCGGGTGCGGAACTCGCCGCCGACCTTGATTTTATCGGGCCAGAGTTTCGGCTCTTTTGCCTCGGCCGATTCCGCGAGGCGGAGGCCGAAGAGGCAGAGAAAAATTTGAGTCAAAAGGAAGAGCCGGGATTTTGCGAAAAAGGTGGTTTTCATGGGCGAAATGTAGGCCGATCGGCGTTTCGAGCCAATGATGCCCATCATGGGCCCCCGATGATCCAAATCATGCCCCGCAATCGCCTATTCCGATTTTGATAAAAATCATTATTATTAATCATAATCGGAAATGGGAGGAAAAAGGGGGGGAAGTGGGGATCCATTCGGAAGGGGACGGCCTTGCCGACTTTGATCCACTGCGTCACAGCCTGAGGCAGCCGGACACGAAGGTGGTCTTATCCTTGGGCGGCGGCGGGGTGCGCATGTTCGCCCATGCCGCGGTCTTCGATTTCCTCGACAAATTGGGAGTGACCGAGCGCATCACGGAGGTCTGGGGCTCCAGCGGCGGCGCCATCATGGGCAGCCTTTTCGCGATGGGCATGGGCGCCGAGGAGATGAAGGGCATCGCGGGGGTCGCCTTCAAGGGCGGGATCGTCCGTTACCTGCCAAGCGCCTTTTCCCTGGTCAAGCGGATGTTCAAAGACCTGTTCGGGTTTTCGAAGCGAAGCGCCAGCCTCCAGGTCTTCAAGGATTATCAGAACCAGTTGGAAGAGTTCCTGGTCAAGTCCTATCAGGGCCGCCGGTTCCAGAAAAAATTTTTCTGCACGGCCTTCAATCTGGACACCCAGGAAAACGAGGTGCTGGGCGTGGAACCGGTTCATGATCTCTACGGAGCGGACAAGGTTTACCAAACCGAGGTCTTGGACGCGGTGATGGCCTCCAGCGCCGTTCCGGTGCTCTTCGAGCCCAGGACGGTCCGCGGCCGGGAGGGCGAACGCCGTTACATCGACGGCGCCCTGATCGAGGACGTTCCCACTCAATCCGTCTACAAGAAGTGGATTCGCGACAAAGAATTCGGTTTGGAACCTTGCCGGCACCTGCTCCTCATTACGGTGACGCTGGAGCCCTCGGCCTTCCTGTCCATGAATATGCTGCAGAACAGCCGATTGCGCCGCATCCCCGGTGTCGAACACATCGTCATGTCCCTGAAATGCGCCGAGTACATGCGGAAGGCCGCCACCAAGGCGAATAAAAAGCTGCTGCGACAAGATCCCGACGTCGAGCTGTGGGACTTAAGCATCACCGTGCCCAACGGTGGGATGCTGAGTCTCGACCTGATCCCGGGCGTCATGGAGGCGGCGGAGACCTCCGTGCCCATGGAGTTCCGGCGCATCGGGGCCGAGATGATCTTTTAGCGAGAGAGGACGGTTCATGGAAGCCACGGAAAGTCGGGCGTCTTGGGACGCCGGGCGGTCGTGGCGGGCGGCGGGTTTCGCCGTGCTCGCCTCGCTGTTCGTCTCCCTCGCTCAATGGCAGTTCAAGGACGCCTCGGCGGCGATGAGCCTGCGGGACCCGGCCTCTGCCCTGGCCTCGCCCGCCCTGTGGCTGGGGGGGCTGTCTTATCTCATTTCCTTGTACTGGACCCTCAAGGCCTACCGATGGGGCGACATCAGTTATGTGCTGCCCATCGTCAGCCTGTGCAACGTCTGGAATATCTTGTTGGGATATTTCGCGCTGGGGGAACCCTTGACCGCGGCCCGCCTGGCGGGGACGGCCCTCATCTTGGCGGGCATCGCGATCCTGACTCGTTGATATGGAATGGATATGGAATATTGGGGCGTCGCATTGATGGTCTTCTGCTCGATGCTGAACGGCGTCGGGCAGTTCCTGTTTCGTGCCAGCGTCGCACGGGGCGAGGGGGCGCCGGGGCCCGCCCTTTTGGGTTCCGCGAAATTTTGGGGAGGGATCGGGGTCTACGTTTTCGCCACCTTTATCAATATCTACGCTTTCCGTTTCGGGGATCTCACCATCCTCTACCCCTTGACCAATTTGGTGCTGGTATGGAACCTGATTTTTGCCCGCCGTTTGTTCGGCGACCGCATCGGCGTTCGGAGGGTCGCCGCGACCGCGCTGATCTTCGTGGGATGCGTCGTGGTGGTGTCCTAAGGAGCCTCGCGATTCAGGGCCTGCACCTCGATCTTGACGAACTGCCGCCGCCCGAAGGGAAAATAGCCGCAGCTGAATTCGCTGCGCTTGCGGCCCCCCGCCTTGCCGACGATCTCGAACACCCCCTTCGAGTCGAAATAGCGATGCTTCGCCCGCCGGATCGCGCGCAGCGTCCGCCCCCACCCCTCGGCGTCGCAGAGGCCCTCGAGGCCCATCCGTTTCAGCTCTGCGAAGGAATGGCCGGTCAGGTCCTCCGCCTTGAGGTTGGCCGCGACGCAGCGGTCGAGATTTTCGGTGAAGAAGAAGATCGCGCTTAGGCCCCGGTCGAAGAGGTTGCGGAACAGGTCGTAGGTGGTCATGGCCCGCGGCGCCGCGAAACGGGTTCCCTGGAGCATCTTGCTTTGGAGGATGGTGGCGAAGCGGTGGACGCTGATCGGGCCCGCGTAGAAATCGTCGACGACCTGGCCGTCCACCAATTTCGCGTGGTCGGCGATCGTCTCGTGGGGGTCGAAGAGGATCAGCTTGCCCTTGAAGCCCTCCACCAGCCAGGTCATGACGTGGTGCTCGATCTCCCCCGAACGCTCGTCGGCGAAGAGGACGACCATGTCGGGACGATCGGAGGAGACGGCCTCGTCGGCGGCGTCGAGGTCGGGGACGAGGCGGACGTCGTGGGAGCTGAGATCGACTTGGGAAATAGAAGCCGGCGGATGCACGATCAGCATGCGGTGTTTCAGCGGCTCTACTGGACCCGGCCCGGCCGGGCGTTCCGGCGTTTCCATGGACGATACCCCCACTCCTCGGAACATCTTACTGCGAAACGCCGTTTTCCACCAGCTGCGCCAAGACCTCGACGATGTCGGGGGAAATCTGGGAGGCGTCCCCCGGCTCTTCGTACATGATGGAGCCGGCGTTCTGCGTGTGGTCGAAGCCCAGGCAATGGCCGATCTCGTGGGCGATCACCGGAAAATCGGAGGCGGTCTCCGTGGGCAGGTAGATCGCGCAGATCTGCCCTTCGGGGAAGCGCAGCGAGCCCGCGCGCGCGTTTTCAAGCAGGTCCTCGTAGGGCCCGATGTAGATCAGGAAATTCGCGGTCGAGTCGCGGTCGATGGTCAGCAGGCCCTCGTGGGCGTCGTTCCACATCTCGACGGCCAGGGCCAGGGCGTTGAAGTCCCCCTGTTGGGCGTCGATCTCGGTGGCGAAGGAGATGCGGTAGGGCGGGCTTAAGCCCTCGTAGACGTTTGGCTCGCGGAGGTAGGCGTCCCAGCCGCCGCAGGCGGAGAGCGAGGCGAGGATTCCGAAGAGGAGGGCGGCTCGGCGCATGCTCCCTCGCCTAGCCGAGCCGAGGAGGGGAGTCTAGGGCGATTTGGATCGAACGAGCGAAATCGATCTTATAGCCGGACGACTTTTTTCTGCGGCAAGCCCTTGGTCGCGTTCCGCGTGTCCACGATCAGCGGGGCCTGGGCGACGATCTTGCGGTAGTCGAAGTCCTGGTGGTCGGTGAGGATGACCGCGCAGTCGCAGTTTTTCAGCGCGGCGCCGCTTAAGCCCTGCGAGCGGTAGCTCGCGCCCTCAGTCTTCCAAGAGGGGACGTGCGGGTCCGAATAGCTCAACTTGGCGCCGGCGTCTTCCAACAGCTTGGCCACCTCGTAGGCCGGCGACTCGCGGACGTCGGAGACGTTCTTCTTGTAGGCCACGCCCAGCAGCAGGACGCGCGCGCCCTTGAGGGCCCGCTTCCGCTCGTTCAGGGCGGATTGGATCTTTTGGAAGACGTAGTGCGGCATCTCCTGGTTGATCTCGCTCGCCAGCTCGATGAAGCGCGTCGTGTAGTTC
>JADYZQ010000072.1 GCA_020853015.1 Deltaproteobacteria bacterium | reverse complement strand
GCCGAGACGATGGCGCCGGGCATCGAGGCGGCGGGCGGGCAGATCCTGGTGAAGGCCGAGGTGCGCGAGATCTTGCTGCGCGGGGGCCGCGCGGCCGGCGTGAGGCTGGCCGACGGCCACGAGATCGTCGCGCCGCTGGTGATCAGCGACGCGGGGGCGGGCAACACTTTTATGCGCCTCCTCCCCGAGTCGGAAGGGCGCGTCGCCAAGATCCGCCGGGCGCTGCGCGAGATCAAACCCTCGGCCGGCCACCTCTGCCTCTACGCCGGGCTCAAGCGCTCGGGCGCCGAGCTGGGGATCACGCCCAGCAATTACTGGATCTACCCCGGCTACGACCACGACCAAAACCTCGAGCGCTTTCGCCGGGACCCCGAAGCCCCTTTGCCGGTCTGCTACCTTTCTTTTCCCTCCTTCAAGGACCCGGCCTGGGAGGCGCAGCACCCGGGCCGCTCCACGATCGAGGCCATCACCTTCGCGCCCTACGACTGGTTCCGGCGCTGGGAGACGACCGAGTGGCGCAAGCGCGGCTCTGACTACGAGGCCCTCAAGGAGCGCTTCGCCCGGCGCCTGCTCGAGCAGCTGGACCGCTGGGTCCCGGAGGTCCGTGGGAAGATCGACTACTTCGAGCTCTCCACGCCGCTCTCGACGCGGCACTTCGCCAACTATCCGGAGGGCGAGATCTACGGCCTCGACCACACGCCGCGGCGTTTTCGCCAGAGCTGGCTCAAGCCCCGCACGCCGATCCCCGGACTCTTCCTCGCCGGACAAGACGTGGTCAGCGACGGCATCGCCGGGGCCCTGATGGGCGGGGTCTTGGCGGCGGCCGCCGTCCTGCGGCGCAACGTCCTGCAGGATCTCATGAAGCCGCGGCCCTGAGGTATTTTCTTGATTCCTAGGGGGAATTTCTCTAGGGTCGCCGCGGGTTCTGAACCATTCTATACAATAAGGAGCATTTCATGACTGCGAAGCCTGTCAAACGGGCGCTGGGCTTAAGTGTCCTTGCCGCCTTCAGCGCCGGAGCGATTTCCGCCTCGGCCCAAACCTTCGATACGCCGCCCAGCGATTTCATCCTCGAGCCGCCTCCGGTTTCGGGCGAGACCTTCTTTCTTCCGCCCCTTCCCACCACCTTGAACATCGGCGATTTCGATCCCAGCGTCACCTCGTCGGTGACCGGCGCCGGGCTCAACGACGTGGTCGTCATGGGCATTCCCGCCTTCAGCAACGATCCCGAGTCCCTGACCCACCGGATCTGGACCATCGTCCACGACAGCGGCAGCAACACCCGTTCGCTCGCCCAGACCGATCCCTCGGACATCGTGGTGACCTCCGAGGAAGAAACCTTCTATTTTCAGCCCTCCAGCGTCCAGGTCACCGACCTGAACGGCGACGGCCAGAACGACTTGGCCTTCATGGATCCCTTCAACCTGTTCCTGAGAGCGGTCGAGCCTGTTAACGAATTGTCGGCCCAATTCAAGTTCCAAAAGTCGGGCGGCGGCAACCCCGCGCGAGTCCTGGGCATCCCGGGGCAAGGTTCGGCGCCCTTCTTCGCCACCTCGATTAATGAGCTCGGTTCGCAAAGCGAAGATGCCAGCGCGCCGGCGCCGTTTTTCTCCGAGATCTCCCAGCCCATCCTGGCCATCGGAGATTTCGACGGCGACGGGGTCTCCGACCTGGCCTTCTATGACTTTATCGCCGCCCTCGCGCAAGGGGCGAACGGCGATCTCGCGGCGGTCCTTCAGAACAACGGCACCTTAAATCCGCTGCCCCGCACCGATACCGTGCTGAACGTCCCCGGCGGCGTCGGTGACGGAAATGGAGGTTACAATGTGGCCGCGGCCGACCTCGACGGCGACGGCATCACCGACCTGGTCATGACCTTCGACGTCGACAACGACGGTCCCGAAGATCCGGACCGTCTTTTGGCCTTCCTCGGCAACGGCGACGGCACCTTCAATCCCGAGCCCGCTGTCAACGTCGCCCTCGCCGACGGCGATCTGCACGGCCTGGTGATCGGCGATTTCGACGGCAATGCCTTTTTGGATTTCGCCCTCTCGAACGCCGGCCTCAGCGAGGGGCCTTCGACCACCGGCGAAGTCTTCGTTGTCTTCTGCGGCCCCGGCACCCCCGCGGCTTGCAGCCTGACCACGCTGACCTTGCCTCAGACCGTCGTCACCAATCTGGCCTCGGCCGACTTCAATAGCGACGGCTTGGACGACCTCGCCTTCACCCAGTTGAGCTGCACGACGGATCCCTGCGACGGCAGCTCGATCGTGGGTAACGTCGGCGTCCATCTCAACCAGGAAGGGGCCTTCGGAGTTTCTCCGGACCAAACCCTGCTCTTGGGCGGGATCGAGGCGCGCCAGTTCCTCCTCCAAGTCGTCGCGGGAGACATCGACGACTGCGGCGGGCCCGACCTGGCCTATCTCGGTTTCCAGATCCCCGAGGAAAGCCCCGAAGTCGCGCCGACGATGAAGCTCGCGACCCTCGCCGGCGACGTCAAGCTGGGGCTTATCGGTACCACGACCAGCTACGCCTCGGTCGCCTTCAACGCCAACGAGGCCCCCGTGGCGGACGCCGGCGAAGGTACCCAGACCCCGGGCGGCATCCTCGTGGGCGGCGACCCCACCTGCGCGGATCCCTCCAACGACACTCAAGCCATCCTCTGGGAAGTGGTCTCGGGAACCGCGACGATCAGCGATCCGACCGCGGCCAACCCCGTGATCACCGACGCCAGCATCGGGGCGGTCCTGCAGGTCACCTGCACGGACGCCTGCGGCCTCTCCGACAGCGACACGGTGACCATCTCCAACCCGACGCTCTTGGAAGGAGCCGGTTGCAGCCTCGCCCTGACCTCGGCGGCGGTTTCCCCGACCGCTTGGGCCTTGGGCTTGATCGGCCTCCTGCCGATGTTGGTCCTGCGACGCCGCTCGCGTTAAAGAGACAATTGCTTCGAAAAGCGAAAAAACCCGGATCCGCAAGGATCCGGGTTTTTTTTTCGGGTCGAACCTCGTGTTCGCGCCCACGAGAGTAAAAGGTCAGGCTCGAAGGGTGGAACTTTCATTTGGCAAGGCTCCTCCCAAGGGTTAACCTTCGGCCCTCAAGGGAGGAACCATGAAAAAATTCGCCGTTGCCGCCTTATTGTCACTGCTCGGTCTCCAAGCCTCGGTGCACGCCGCCCCGCCGGCCGGCCCCGAGGCCGACAAGGCCGCCGTGCAATTGATGTTCGTCCAGTCCGCTAAGGGCGTCGCCTTCGACGGAAACAAGATGACGCTCAAAGGCGTCAGCCCCTCGACGCTTTTCTTCGCCGACCGCCCCGAACGCATCACCGGCCACCTGACGGTGCCCGCCTTCCTCAAGGAATGGGACGCCGGCAAGGACAGCTTCAAATCCGACCCTCCCAACGCGACGCTTTCGATTTTTTCCGACAACAAGGTGGATTACGTGGTGGTCGAGCTGATGAATCCGGTGCTGAACGGCGAGGACCTCACCTACGAGGTCCGCGTCCTGCAAGGTACGCCGCCCGCGAAGGGCGGGATCAGCTCCTTGTTCATCGATTGGTATTCTTACCGTTGGGGAGACTACTGCCACCGGAACTGGTACACGGGCGCGGTTTACTGCCATCGCCCCGGTTGGTACTATTATCCGGGCTATCGCTACTACTGGTAAAGCAGGCCCCTTGGGTTTAAGATGGTTTCCTACGGACCTTGGGGATTGCCGTCGGAGAGCAATTTGGGGCGCTGTTCCAAAATATCGTTTTTTTTGTCGGTCCTGGCCTGCCTGTCCGCCTGCGGCGCCGCAGAGGCGCCCATGGGATCCGCCGTACCTCCGCCGATCTCCGGAGGCGCCGACACGCTCGCGCCGCGCTTGCAGAACGCCTCGCCCGCCGCGGGCGCCGTCGAGGTGCCGGTGACGGCGGAGGTATCCGTCGTCTTCGACGAGAATCTGGATGAGGCGACGACCCGGCTGCGCGGCCTGCGCCTGTTTCGCGGCGGCGCCGAGGTGACGGGGCAGATCCTCGCCTCGCCGGCGGGCGTGACCTTCCGGCCGCTGGAGACCTTGGAGTACGGCTCCGAATACGAGGCGGTCGTGGGCGGCGGCGTCTCGGATCTCGCCGGCAATCCGCTGGGTTCGGAGCTCCGCTGGAGCTTTCGCGTCGAGACATTCTTGAGCGACCTGCCGCTCGTCTTTCTCGATCCGCAGGGCGTGACGATCCCGGACGATCCGAAAATCCCCGCCCGGCTCCGCCTCGAGGCCGGCGACGGCGGCGTCGATTACGAGGGCTGGGCCGGCGTCGAGATCCGCGGGCACTCCTCGCAAACCGCGCCCAAAAAACAGTACGGCTTCGAGACCTGGGACGAATTCCAAGACGAGGTCGAGGTCGAGTTGTTGGGCATGCCCGAGGAAAGCGACTGGATCCTGCAGGGAAATTATTTCGACGCGAGCCTGCTGCGCAACTACTTCGCCCTCGAGCTGAGCCGCGCGACGGGACGCTACGCGCCGCGCCTGCGCTTCGCCGAGCTGTTTTTAGCCCTCGCGCCCGGCGACCCCCGCTATTGGGGCGTCTATGCCGTGATGGAAAAAATCAAACGCGACGCCAACCGCGTCAGCCTGAAGAAGTTGGAGCCGGAAGACAACGCCGAGCCTGAAGTCACCGGGGGCTATCTCCTGGCGATGGACAAGCTCAACCCCGGGGATCTTTTTTTTGAAACCGCGCGCGGCACCCTGCTGCTCTACGAGTACCCGAAGGGCGAGGACATCACCGCCGACCAGGCGGCCTGGATCCAAGGCTACATCGAGGATTTCGAGGCCGCGTTGGAGGGCCCGGATTTTCGCGATCCGGTCTTGGGGTACCGAAATTTTTTGGACCTAGAATCTGCGGTGGATTTTTTCCTGGTGAACGAGCTGCTCAAGAACGTCGACGCCTTCGCCTTCAGCACTTTTATGTCGAAGGAGCGCGGCGGGAAGCTGCGCCTGGGACCGGTGTGGGACTTCGACCTGGCCATGGGAAACCTGCTGGGAGGAGGTCTGGGCGCGCCGGAGGGTTGGCAGCTCTGCGCGGGGCGGTGGATCGGGCGCCTGCTGGAAGACCCGGATTTCGTCGCCGCCGTCGCGGCCCGTTACCGCGAGCTGCGCTCGGGGGCCTGGAGCGACGCCGCCATGGCGGCGATCCTCGACGAGGCGACGGAGGCCCTGGGCGAGGCGGGGCCGCGCAACGACCGTCGATGGTATCGCGGGCAGGGCTTGACCTTCGAGAGCCGCGGGGCGGAGCTGCGCGCCTGGCTAACGGCTCGCCTGGCCTGGGTCGATTCGAGTGTAGAAAATCTTTGCCTGCCGTGATATAAGAACCCCCTGAAATAAGTTAGAAACTTCCAAGGGCGCGTCGGACGATAATGGTCGCGGCTTGGGGTCGCCGCGTTGCTGCGGATCAAACGAAAGGAATTCAAATGCGTACACTTTCTCATTTCCGGATTTCTGCCTTGTCTGCCATGCTTTTTGCCCTCGCCGCTTGCGGCGGAGGTGGAGGTGGAGGCGGAGGTGGGGGTGGCGGCGGGGGCGGCGGCAACCAAGGCCTCGCCAACCTCAATTTCGGCGCACCGACTTCCTTGGTCGCCGGCAACGCGGCCTCGGTGCCCGCCAAGGCCCAGGCGCTCTACGTCGGCGATTTCACCGGCGACCAAAAGCTGGACTTCGCCGTCCTCAACACCACGGTCGGGGTTTTCATCGGCGACGGCAACGGCGGGTTCGGCAATCGCCTCGACGCCACCACGACCCTCACCGGGCCCTCGGCCTTGACGGCCGGCGAATTCGACGGGCAGCCCAACATTGATCTCGTCGCCGCCTTCCCCGGGACCAACCAATTCGACATCTTTTTCGACCCGGATCGCGACGGGCAATTCGCCAACGACGCGCCCTTCGCCGGCGGCCAGGCCCCCGAAGGGGTCGCGGTCGCGGACTTCGACGGCAACGGTCATCCCGACATCGCCTTGTCGGACTCCGGCGACAGCAGCCTGACGATCAGCTTCAACGCCGGCAACGTCACGCTCGCCGCCACCAACTTTCCCTCCGGCGGCAAGCTGAACGGCCCGCGCAACGTGGTGACCGGGGATTTCAACGGGGACGGCAAACCGGACTTGGCCTTCGCCAACTTTGGAGGGAATAACCTGGCCGTTTGGCTGAACAGCGGCGACGCCTCGCCCCTGACCGACCTGTTTCCGGCGGCCAACCTAAATGACGGTCTCGCTTTGCCCACCGGAGCGAATGTTCAGGGCCTGACCGCGGCCGATTTCAACGGCGACGGCAAGCTCGACTTGGCCTCCGCCAATCCCAGCACCAAGAACGGCAGCGTCTTCATCAACCAGGGCAATGGGACCTTCGGGACCGCCGTGACGGTGCCCGCCGGCGCCGACGCCTTCGCAGCCGCCGCGGCCGACTTTAATCTCGATGGGAAGATGGATCTGGTAATTGCCAATACCTTCGGCGTCAACGAAGTGGACGGCGACTTCTGCGTCTATCTCGGCAAGGGCGACGGCACCTTCGACGCCCCCAAGACCTTCACCGCCGGCAAGGACGCCGCGGACCAGCCCAACCACCCGCGCTCGGTGGCGGTGGGCGACTTCAATGGGGACGGCAAGCCCGACCTCGTCATGGCGGGGTCGCCGGGCGACACGGCGATCGTGGTCTTGAATACTTCCAATTGACAGGAGGAAATATGAGCAACGCCACCGCCACCCCCGCCGCTCCCGAGGCGGCGCCCCGCATCGAGCTCAACGGACCGGCCCCGGATTTCGAGGCCAACACCACCCACGGTCCCATCCGCCTCTCCCAGTGGGAGAAGGACAAGTGGGTGATCCTCTTCTCGCACCCCGCAGACTTCACCCCGGTTTGCACCACCGAGTTCATGGAATTCGCCAAGATGCACGAGGAGTTCAAGAAGCGCAGCGTCGCCCTGCTGGGCAACTCCATCGACAGCGTCTACAGCCACATCGGCTGGGTGAAGAACATCGAGAAGAATTTCGGCGTGAAGATCCCGTTTCCGATCATCGCCGATCTGGACCAGAAGGTCGCGAGGCTCTACGGCATGATCCACACGCCCAGCGCCGCGACCGCGACGGTCCGCTGCGTCTTCTTCATCGATCCCAAGCGCAACGTGCGCGCGATGGTCTACTATCCGCTCAACGTCGGCCGCAACTTCGACGAGATCCTGCGCGTGGTCGACGCCCTGCAGACCGTCGACAAGCACGGCGTCGCCTGTCCCGCCAACTGGCGGCCGGGACAGGAGGTGATCGTGCCGCCCCCGGTGACCGCGCAGGCCGCCGACGAGCGCGTCGCCGACAAGTCCCTGCAGGTCACGGACTGGTATTTTTCGAAAAAGAAGATCTAGCCTCGGCGCCGCGCGCCCGTCGCGGTTCGAGCGTGCTTTTCATGCAAAAACGCCGGTCCCTTGGACCGGCGTTTGCCGTTTAGCGGTCCTTCCGGAATAAGCCCAGCAACCCCGCGGAAAGAAAGGCCAGGGCGGCGCAGGAAAGATAGGGCGGGCTCAGCCGGGTCCCCTCGACCATGCTGCAGCTCCAACCTCCGGTTCCACCGGGGCCCGGCATCGCTTGGACGAAATCGTCACCGAGCGTCTCGCCGCCTTGCGCGGTCTCGGCTTCGGAGACGGGCGAGTTTGAGCGGCCCTCTTCGTCCTCGGGAAGGGAGGCCGCGATCGTCGCCTCCGCGGCCGCGGGCTTCGGCTCGGCCTGGCAAAAACGATCGCAGCCGTCGCCGTCGAGGGTGTTGCTGTCGTCGCAGGCCTCGCCTTTCGAAGGGATGCCGTTGCCGCATTCCGGTTCGAGAGGAAAGATCGGCTTCATCTCTTGGCGGCATTGGGCGTCGCAGCCGTCGCCGTCCACCGTGTTGCCGTCGTCGCACTCCTCCGGCGCGGCGAGCTTGCCGTCGCCGCAGCCGGCGGGGACTTTAAATCCACCGGCCTCTTGTCCCGACGCTTGCCGAGCCGCACCCCAGCCGGTGAGGGCGATGAGGGCGATGAGGGCGATGAG